>NZ_QQPQ01000165.1 GCF_003346715.1 Oceanispirochaeta sp. M1 | reverse complement strand
AATGCAGCCACACGGAAATATAATCTTTGGCATGTAGCCTGTCTTGCCCATATCAGAAGGAAATTTGTAGAAGCAGCCAAGGCAACAAAGAGTGGCGGACAGGCGAATAAGGCTATAAAGTACATCAAAAAGCTTTATGGTATAGAAAAAGAGCTGAGAGCTATGCAACTCACAGCTTCTGAGTTTAATAGTCTCCGCCGTGAAAGAGCGATTCCAATTCTCAAAGAATTCAGAAAATGGTTGACTGAAAAGAAGGCTACTGTTGTTCCCTCTATGGCTTTGGGAAAAGCTGTAAATTATGCAGATTCAGAGTATATGAAGATGGTTCGATATTTAAAATATGATTATCTGACCCCGGATAACAATGCGGCT
>NZ_QQPQ01000164.1 GCF_003346715.1 Oceanispirochaeta sp. M1 | reverse complement strand
TTAATCTGTGCTGGAATATATTCCAGTTCTTCTGATGTTTCATAGCCGATTATCGGACGTAATTTACCACAGCAGGAACATGTTCTCTCTTTTATGCTTAGACTATGCAGCACTTTTTCTCTTGGGATATCTGCCGATATGGGTTTTCGGCCTTTTTTCTTCGATTTCCCTTTTTGTGCATCAGATTCTCCAGATTCAGAAGGGTCTTCAGAGATGACTGCCTCGGCCTCATCAAAGAGGTACATCTGATGTTTATCAAGGACGGTCCATTTTTCACTTCTTCTTGCAAAGATATGATCCTCCAGAAGTTTAACTCGTTCCTTGAGTCGGTCATTCTTATTCTGAAGTGTATTGATATCTGTCAAAAGAGTATTGTTAT
>NZ_QQPQ01000163.1 GCF_003346715.1 Oceanispirochaeta sp. M1 | reverse complement strand
GAACAGTCCATCAATGGCATTCCCGTGTCGCCGAATAAATCGATCTATAGTTGTGTGATCAGGAGCCTTCCTTCCCTGAAGAATCTGGGTTAAAAACAGATCCCTTTTACATAGGTGCTCAACTTGCCGAGAACTGTACCTTCCTTGTGTTCGGGAATAGAGGATAAGAAGTACCATGGTGTAAGGATCAACAGCGTTCGGTCTTCCTGATTTCTTCTTTTGAATGTCAAAATCACTATAATCCAGGTTCTGCAAGAGTATTAGTAGAGCTGCTTCGTGATCAGTGACTTCGAATGGAATTGAAATGTTTAGATCCAGGGATAATTGCTGATATTGTGAAAATGAGGTAAGATTCAATTCGTGCTCCTTTTAATTGTTTGTAGT
>NZ_QQPQ01000162.1 GCF_003346715.1 Oceanispirochaeta sp. M1 | reverse complement strand
AACATCCAATTTACGTGCGCTGGTGGCCTGGACGAAGGCCAGGTATTGGCGCCATTGTTGCCAGATAATTCATATGGAAACCAGACAAATTAACTGACTCATAAAAACCATCTCTCAGCAAAAGAACTGCAACAATGGTGACCATAACCAGTGTCAGGTACAATTGCTTGTTCTAAAGCCCATATCTACTGACCCGAGGCCATATCAGGCAAGGGTCTTAATTCAACGTTTAGGCGAAGGCGAATTCCACATTCCTCTACTCCTGCCAGCCGCAGCCGGATAGGTTCCGCCAGGAATCAGTTCAACCTGGGAAAACAGGCAATAGATTCACAATCTCAAACAATATGACTTCCTCAAACTAAAAAATAATTAATAGCCTTTAGAAC
>NZ_QQPQ01000161.1 GCF_003346715.1 Oceanispirochaeta sp. M1 | reverse complement strand
CTGAAAAACAGATTTCAGGAGATGAATGTGCCGCAGAAGAGGATTACCGTGAAGAAGTCAAAAGAAATAATTCGACTATATATTCAGTCGGATCTCAGCCGTCGTCAAATAGCATCTGCTCTTCAGATATCTCGCCCAATAGTTACCAAGACAATTGATAAATGGAAAGAATCAGGGAAGTCTTGGATTGAACTTACAGATATGAAGGACAGCGATTTTCATGTTCTTCTCTATCCAAAAATTAAACCTTTAGGCAAAGCAGATAGACTCAAGGAATTCTTTCCACAATTCGCAAAAGAATTGAAGAAAACAGGAGTTACTCTTCAGCTGCTTTGGGAAGAATATCGCATAGACAATCCAGATGGATTGAAGTACACACAATTCTGTTATCATTTTCAACAATGGAAG
>NZ_QQPQ01000160.1 GCF_003346715.1 Oceanispirochaeta sp. M1 | reverse complement strand
TGTTTGCTTCTAACCGAGGCTTTTCGCAGCTTACCACGCCCTTCATCGCCGGATAGCTCCAAGGCATCCACCATGGACCCTTAGTCGCTTGACCATATTATTATTTATCCCTTCGCTATTCACTGTTTCAAACAGTTTCAGCGGCAAAAGCCTCTAAAACTACCGTCCATTGACGGATTTTATATATTGTAGTGATAAAAACTCCGGCCTTGCGGCTGGCAGTATTTATCTTAGGGAAATTAAAAGTATTTAACGAAAGCCAAGACTGTTTGTACGGCATCGTTCGTGAGAACAATGACTGACTGCTCCAGAGTACAAAGACTGAAGACTTAATACCTTTCTCGTAGAAAGGAGGTGATCCAGCCGCACCTTCCGGTACGGCTACCTTGTTACGACTTCACCCCCCTTA
>NZ_QQPQ01000159.1 GCF_003346715.1 Oceanispirochaeta sp. M1 | reverse complement strand
TCCCAAGAGAAAAAGTGCTGCATAGTCTAAGCATAAAAGAGAGAACATGTTCCTGCTGTGGTAAATTACGTCCGATAATCGGCTATGAAACATCAGAAGAACTGGAATATATTCCAGCACAGATTAAAGTGAAGGTTCATGAGCGGGAAAAGTGTGGTCCTTGCAACTGTGGAGACTTTGAGGATTCTGAAGAGGCTCCCATCATTACAGCAAAGGCTCCGTCCCGAATTATGCCAGGGAGCATTGCCTCTGCCAGTCTGCTGGCATTTATCATCACAGGGAAATATTGTGATTCTCTCCCTTTCTATAGACACGAGAGGATCTTTAAGAGGCTGGGTGTCGATATCAGCCGGACAAATATGTGCAACTGGACAATCAAAACAGCCTTAAAATGCTCAGATCTTATTGATC
>NZ_QQPQ01000158.1 GCF_003346715.1 Oceanispirochaeta sp. M1 | reverse complement strand
TGCTTTTGCTGGTCTGTTTCGATGATAGAAGTTCTTTCAGACCTGAATCACTTAATGATACAGCTTGTTTAAAACCGAATTCTTCTTCATGCATTTTTGTAATGATCTGCGATACGACTGGTCTTGATATTCCAGTCAGTTTTGAGATCTGTCTCTGGCTCAACTCAGCCTGGTCATGAAGCCTCATAACCTCTCTAATTTTCGTCATTGATGTCCTCTTTCTGGGCATCCGCTACCTCCTGATGTTCAATGTTTCAGGGGGATAGTGTGCCTAATTTCAGAGGTTGATAGAAGTGACAATATTTGATTCCGGACTTGCTGCCAAAAGTGGCAGGTTTAAACCGGAATGGGGTGGCAGGATAAATCCGGATTACCCGGCAAGTTTAATCCGGAATGGGTGGCAGGATTAAACCGGATTTTCCA
>NZ_QQPQ01000157.1 GCF_003346715.1 Oceanispirochaeta sp. M1 | reverse complement strand
TGTTTGCTTCTAACCGAGGCTTTTCGCAGCTTACCACGCCCTTCATCGCCGGATAGCTCCAAGGCATCCACCATGGACCCTTAGTCGCTTGACCATATTATTATTTATCCCTTCGCTATTCACTGTTAAAGAGCTAAAAAAAAGAACCTATCCTAAGATAAACTCTCATTTTAACTGACGACCTGCACAAAAAGTTGTAAAGGTCGAATTGGGCCTTACTAGATTTGAACTAGTGACCTCACGCTTATCAGGCGTGCGCTCTAACCAACTGAGCTAAAGGCCCTTTTAAGGCATCAAAGATTTTATGGGAAATTAAAAGTATTTAACGAAAGCCAAGACTGTTTGTACGGCATCGTTCGTGAGAACAATGACTGACTGCTCCAGAGTACAAAGACTGAAGACTTAATACCTTTCTCGTAGAAAGGAGGTGATC
>NZ_QQPQ01000156.1 GCF_003346715.1 Oceanispirochaeta sp. M1 | reverse complement strand
TTAAAAAAATGATTCCGGAAATCGCTTAAAAAGTGGCAACTTTAAACCGGAATGGGTGGCAACCTTCGTCCGGAATCACTGGCAACTTTGAACCGGGATGGGTGGCAACTTTCATCCGGATTTTCTAACTGAATCCGGCAATGACATATGGATTTCCTGAATCTGTTCCAGAAACTATATTTGCACCTTTTTCATTTAAGGTTTTAAGTAATTTTTGGGCATAATCAAATTCTAAATTGAAACTACTATAGCCTCTCCAATAATTTTTAATATCACTGTGGACATACTTTAACTCGATGATTGTAGATGAGTGAAGCTCATTCAGATTTTCATAGTTTTTTTTCACTATCAGTGTTGGACAGTTCCATACCCTATTTTTCACTGTCAGATCGATTACTCTAGATGAAATCTCTTCACTCATAAATTGGGAATAACCGGTAAAGT
>NZ_QQPQ01000155.1 GCF_003346715.1 Oceanispirochaeta sp. M1 | reverse complement strand
CCATTCGGCAACAAGGATTTTTAAAGAAATTGAGATGTCCAAAAAGGAAGGAAACTATTTGAAATACCTGAATAAAGTCATGAAAAATAGCGTTCTTATTCTTGATGATTTTGGCCTGGAATCTTTAAATCTTACAGCAAGAATGGCTCTGTTAGAAATATTGGAAGATCGTCACAATAGGAAATCTACTATCATAGTTTCTCAAATCCCGGTGGCTCTCTGGCATGAGACTATTGGTGACCCAACTATTGCTGATGCAATAATGGACCGAATTGCATTCAAATCACATAGAATTGATTTGGATGGAGACTCGATGAGGAAGAAAATGTATTCAATTGATTGACAATAAACGGACACCCTACAATAATATCTTTGAGGATTTTCCTGGTTCCAGGAGGTGTCCGTTTATTCCCGGTAGGGCTGTCCGTTTTCGCCGGAATCCGCA
>NZ_QQPQ01000154.1 GCF_003346715.1 Oceanispirochaeta sp. M1 | reverse complement strand
GTTTGCTTCTAACCGAGGCTTTTCGCAGCTTACCACGCCCTTCATCGCCGGATAGCTCCAAGGCATCCACCATGGACCCTTAGTCGCTTGACCATATTATTATTTATCCCTTCGCTATTCACTGTTTAAAAGAACAATATCAACAACCAACGTTGTCAAAGTGTTGTGGAGGCACGGGGATTCGAACCCCGGACCCCTGGCTTGCAAAGCCAGTGCTCTAACCAGCTGAGCTATGCCCCCGGTTAAACCAAAAAAAGTTAGAAAATTCATACAATCAAAATGCTGTATGTATGGGAAATTAAAAGTATTTAACGAAAGCCAAGACTGTTTGTACGGCATCATTCGTGAGAACAATGACTGACTGCTCCAGAGTACAAAGACTGAAGACTTAATACCTTTCTCGTAGAAAGGAGGTGATCCAGCCGCACCTTCCGGTACGGCTACCTTGTTACGACTTCACCCCCCTTA
>NZ_QQPQ01000153.1 GCF_003346715.1 Oceanispirochaeta sp. M1 | reverse complement strand
TGATGTACTTTATAGCCTTATTCGCCTGTCCGCCACTCTTTGTTGCCTTGGCTGCTTCTACAAATTTCCTTCTGATATGGGCAAGACAGGCTACATGCCAAAGATTATATTTCCGTGTGGCTGCATTATAGCCGGCGTAACCATCTGTCTGGATAGATCCTGAGAATCCTTCTAGTAGCTTTACAGCCATTTCCTCTTTTCGGGTTCTTGAGTAATTGAATAGTACTATCTTGTTTCCAGAGTCTGAGCCTACCGTTACCCACATATAAGATTTTGAATCAACTTTTTTACCAGATTCTTTTAGAACCTGTACGGTGGTTTCATCCATGTTGATCAAAGGACCTTCTCTGGTTCTCTCTTTCAGTAGATCAATAAGATCTGAGCATTTTAAGGCTGTTTTGATTGTCCAGTTGCACATATTTGTCCGGCTGATATCGACACCCAGCCTCTTAAAGATCCTCTCGTGTCTATAGAAAGGGAGAGAATCACAATA
>NZ_QQPQ01000152.1 GCF_003346715.1 Oceanispirochaeta sp. M1 | reverse complement strand
CCACTGTTTATCCTCCTGTTGGTGCAGTCTCCTAACTTGTATCAAGTCCAAAAGGAAAATCGGAGGCATAAACCGATGTTTTCTCATCTCCATTTTGAGGCCAGTTCATACCGATGAAATAATGAAGCTTCTGTTGCAGATAAAAGGCCTCTCCACCATGAAGTTGCGCCTGTAATTGATTGAAGCCCGCTACCAGGCCCTGAAAACAGGAAAATAAGGATGTATCTGGAGAGAGCGAGGAAATGTGATTCTCTTGGGAGAAATGAGATAGTTTTTCAGCCAATGAGAGGGAGGCTCTCTCCATTGCGGAATAACCCCGATTGATAGATTTTCGAATTGTCCGGGAATCAATACATCCGAGATGGAGGCCCTATGTGTCAACATAGTTGAAGCATCAACTTTTTAAGGAGATATTCAATTATGAGATACAGTTTAGGATTCAGAGAATCACAGTTAAGGAAAGTTTTACCACCGGTCAACAGACCAATTTCAGAT
>NZ_QQPQ01000151.1 GCF_003346715.1 Oceanispirochaeta sp. M1 | reverse complement strand
TGTTCATGAAAAAAGATATCTGGCTATGGTTGAATAAGCCAAAACCAATGGCAGAATCAATGTTTTTTTCAGATGGTCAAATGGGGCTGTTTTTATGAAGCAATTTTATCTTGGACAGCTGTGATTAAAAGTATTATATGATTCTATTCTCTTTATTCAAAAACACAAACAACAAAAGATATTTTCCCATATAACCTTAGTTCAATGAAGAATGATTCCATTACTCTCCCTACCCCGCTCGCAGAAAGCATATTTATATGTAAATTGAAACAGGGAGTTATAGATGGGAAGACATAAATTACCTTACAAGATGAAGAAGCCGAATGCTCACCACAAATATTGGAGATATGTTCTATCAACAAATCCTACTAGAACTGAAATATCTATGTTTTTTGCAAGTGAAAATTCCCCATTATTGCAATTATTTTTCCCCACTAACCAGTGGGGAATTTCATGTGCAATTTAGTCAGAAATTTACCTCCTTAATATGCTTATGAACAGCCTTCCTGAC
>NZ_QQPQ01000150.1 GCF_003346715.1 Oceanispirochaeta sp. M1 | reverse complement strand
ATATGGAGCTTAATCCATTCTCATCTTCCATTTTTCTATTCTGTAATCGGGAAAGGAAGATCCTGAAAGCCCTTTACTGGGATAACAATGGATTCTGTTTATGGCAGAAGAAGATAGAGAAAGAGACCTTTCCCTGGCCAAAGGATGAAGCCGAGGCTCAGAATATTACATATGAACAACTGAAGCTTCTGTTATCGGGAATCGATTTCTGGAAGGCTCATAAAGCACTGAACTACTGTGAAGTATTATAATTCCCGGGAATACCCTAGACTCCTTATCAGATGTCAGAATCAGGATTGCCCGAGAGCCCAGAAGAACTAAAGAAACTCATTGAGGAACTCCAGGAGCAGAACAATACTCTTCAGACAGATAACAATACTCTTCAGACATATAACAATACTCTTTTGACAGATATCAATACACTTCAGAATAAGAATGACCGACTCAAGGAACGAGTTAAACTTCTGGAGGATCATATCTTTGCAAGAAGAAGTGAAAAATGGACCGTCCTTGATAA
>NZ_QQPQ01000149.1 GCF_003346715.1 Oceanispirochaeta sp. M1 | reverse complement strand
GTGAAACTGTCTCTTGCCAGAGTAGAGGATGTGAATTCTGCAAATATTGCCTTTTGGATAGAAATTGCAGATCCTTCCGTCGAATATGTGGATGTTGAAGTGGAACAGGGAAAGAAGGTGATGCGATGACCGGAAGAGTATATTACAGCCTGTACGACAGATTGCTTCATGTTAAAACGTTATATGAAGCATTTAGGAGAGTCAAAGCCTCTGGAGGCACTGGTGGAATAGATCATCAGGACATAGAGGGCTTTGAGTCTAGTATTGGTGACAATATCTCTCATCTGGTAGAAGAACTGCGGAGTAATACATACAAACCATTGCCTGTGAAAAGGGTAGAGATACCCAAGGGCAATGGCAAGATGAGACTTCTTGGCATTCCAGCAGTTAGAGACCGGGTAGTGCAACAGGCTCTGCTCACAATTTTACAGCCGATCTATGAGGAAGACTTTCACCCCTCAAGCTATGGATACCGTCCCCGTAGGAGCTGTCACCAGGCAATCAGCAAAGCGAGTCTGTTTATGCGAAAGTATGAACTGC
>NZ_QQPQ01000148.1 GCF_003346715.1 Oceanispirochaeta sp. M1 | reverse complement strand
TCTAATATTAAAACGACAGCAACTTTCCGCATCTCTTCGGGGATCAATCGTCCTCGTCTTCCCCCCAAAGTTCCTCGGCTTTTTTTTTAAGGGTGTAGAGAGCAGCCATTTCAGCTAATGCTTTTTCTTTTTTTGCGAGCTCTTTTTTTAACTGCTTATTCTCTTTAATCAGTCTCTTTTTTTCATCTTTTTCGGTCTGGTCTTTATCTTGTATCAAATCTCTTAATTCCTGTTCGTATTGTGTAATATGCTCTGTATGCAGTCCTTTTTCCCTTAGCCACTTACCCTGATCATTTTTTGATATGGTTTTGGCTTCTATAATCAGGTTCAATTTCTCTCTATGAGAGCGTCCGGCACTACCTACAGTTTCCTGTGGATTCAGTGTACCTTCTTTTGATTTTTTAAGCCAGTTTCGAAGTGTTTGATCGGATACTCCCGATTCTTTTGCTACATCTGAAATTGGTCTGTTGACCGGTGGTAAAACTTTCCTTAACTGTGATTCTCTGAATCCTAAACTGTATCTCATAATTGAATATCTCCTTAAAAAGTTGATGCTTCAACTATGTTGACACATAGGG
>NZ_QQPQ01000147.1 GCF_003346715.1 Oceanispirochaeta sp. M1 | reverse complement strand
ATTGTTCATGAAAAAAGATATCTGGCTATGGTTGAATAAGCCAAAACCAATGGCAGAATCAATGTTTTTTTCAGATGGTCAAATGGGGCTGTTTTTATGAAGCAATTTTATCTTGGACAGCTGTGAGATATCATAACTATTATCTAAAAGTTATGCGTAAATCCAATTGTATATATTTTAATAGCTCAATAATCCCTGAGAAGTTCCTACAAAATGAAGAAATAAAGTCATTCAATACCCATAGAGCCATTTTAATTGAGGGTTTCATTCAATAGACTCTTTCTGAAGTTGATAATCTAAAACTAAGCAACTGAAGATTTACAGAGGAGCTGTTTTTTACAGTAACTTCAGAAAGAATCCTAAAAATTCTGTCTAGTGTGGTCTCAAAATCTTAATTCTAATACCTATTCAGAACAAATGATTCTTATGTATGAATAATAGATTGTGTGTACATAACGAGACTGTAGAAAAACTACCTCTCAGATTTAAATTACTCTTCAAAACTAAGAAATTGCGGTTTTAATACTATCTCTTTTTCTTAACATAATATCAGCTGGTTAAACTGCTGTATGACCGCCTA
>NZ_QQPQ01000146.1 GCF_003346715.1 Oceanispirochaeta sp. M1 | reverse complement strand
GTCTCTTTCTCTATCTTCTTCTGCCATAAACAGAATCCATTGTTATCCCAGTAAAGGGCTTTCAGGATCTTCCTTTCCCGATTACAGAATAGAAAAATGGAAGATGAGAATGGATTAAGCTCCATATCATCCTGAACTATGACTGTTAGTCCATTGATCTGTTTCCGCATATCTGTTCTACCGGGCTTAATAAAAATATCTGTTTTACTAAGATCTGGAATCACTTCAGGCTCCAAAGAGTCGCGATGAAAAACTGGAGACACTGATTATTCACCGTTGTCGGTATTTCAAAAAATATCCCTGAAGGGAAAGTAATTTTTACAATCTCAGAATTACTACTAACATCTGATTCGGGAACTTGATTTATGGATTTTTCTGGTGCAATCCGAACCAGTTTCTTTTTTGGGACATCTGATTCTCTTTTTATACGCTGATCCCGGAGAGTCCAATAATTTAAATTATTTCTATGGCAATACTTTTTTTGAGTAAGTCCTGACTCTTTATAGTCCCGGATTATGTGATCCCAATCTTCTGATGTTCTTCTTTTCATTTTCCACTCCTTTAGAATAGAAAATGCATAGAAATCTCAGTTACTGGTAGATGGGGCTTTATTAGCGGTTAC
>NZ_QQPQ01000145.1 GCF_003346715.1 Oceanispirochaeta sp. M1 | reverse complement strand
CTAAAAAGTCTTCCCATTTATCCTTACCCCCTAAAGTATTTTCAAAATAACAGCCGGGTTGGGTTTAACTATCATGTACAGCTCAAAGAGGATCAGCACTACTACAGTGTTCCTCATTTCCTTAAAGGGAAGAAAGTTAGAATCATTTTTGATGATCGCAATGTAGCCATTTATCACGATAATATCAGAATAGTTCAGCATTTCAGGGACAGAAGTACTTTCAAGTACACCACCCTAAAGGATCACATGCCACCGCATCATCGATTTGCAGACGACTGGAATCCGGACAAGCTGAAATGGTGGGCTGGGAATGTTGGAGAGGATACCCATCGGGCAGTCAGCCATATTCTGGAGTCAAAGCCGTATCCGGAACAGGCATATAAATCCTGTCTGGGAGTGCTCTCTCTAGCAGAAAAATGTGGCCATGATGTTCTGAATCAAGCCTGCCGCAAGTCATGGAATATGAAGCGTGTTCACTATCAGTTTATCAAGGAACAGGCGCACAGCATCAAAGAGCAATACGAAAGAGATCTGGAGGACAAACAGCTCTGCCTGCTCCCGGAAAATCATGAAAATATCAGAGGGAAACAGTACTACATATAGGAGGTTTAGTATGAATAACAATCAGGTTACTATCGATAAAATGAAGGAGATGAGACTTCATGGAATGGCCCATGCTTTCCAGACTCTACTTG
>NZ_QQPQ01000144.1 GCF_003346715.1 Oceanispirochaeta sp. M1 | reverse complement strand
CCAATTTCTCCACTCCTTTCCAATATCCTGCTGGATGATCTGGATAAGGAGCTGGAAAGACGTAAATTGAGCTTCTGTAGGTATGCGGATGATTGTAATATCTACGTAGGTAGCAAGGCTGCAGGAGAAAGGGTGCTCGAATCTACCACCAATTTCCTTGAAAACAGATTAAAACTGAAGGTAAACAGAGATAAGACTAAGGTGGACAGACCGTGGCATCGCTCCTTTCTAGGATACACGATGACTACAAATAGGACCCCAAAGTTGAAAGTTTCAGCTGAGTCGATAAAACGACTCAAAGCCAAGGTTAAGATAATTTGTAGGAAAGGAACCGGTCGCAAATTAGATCACACTATTACTCTGCTCAAACCTGTACTTCGTGGGTGGTTTAATTATTTCAAACTTGCGGATGTTAAGAATATCTTTGAAGATCTGGACGCTTGGATCAGACACCGTTTAAGATGTATCATCTGGCGACAATGGAAAAGAGGAAGGACAAGGTTTAAGAAGTTGACCCATCTGGGATTAAAGGATGAACATGCCCGGCTCTCTGCTTTTAATGGGAGAGGGCCTTGGTGGAATTCCGGGAAAACCCACATGAATTTTGCTTTTCCCAAGAAGCATTTTGATGCGATTGGTTTGTATTCGTTTGTTGACAATTTGTTGTTGTATCGTAACGGTCTACGAACCGCCGTGGTACGGAACCG
>NZ_QQPQ01000143.1 GCF_003346715.1 Oceanispirochaeta sp. M1 | reverse complement strand
TAAAAAAAAAGCCGAGGAACTTTGGGGGGAAGACGAGGACGATTGATCCCCGAAGAGATGCGGAAAGTTGCTGTCGTTTTAATATTAGAGGCTAATAAAGATGGCGCTCGTATTTGGAAGGCATGCGAAGCCCTAGAGATATCTGTCAGCACTTTTGAAAGATGGCGTAATGGTTATTATTCTGACAACCGGAAAGGTGCAAATAAAACTGTTGCCAGGAAGCTGACAAAAGAAGAAAAACTTAAGATTATCGATATCAGCTGCAGTGTAAAATATAAAGATGACAATCCGTATAAAATCCATGCATCTCTATTGAATAACAGTATTTACATAGCCAGCATAAGCTCATTTTATCGGGTTTTAAAGGAAGAGAAACTCAATCATCACCGTGGAAATACACGTCCGGGAACAAGCCATAATAAACCACCTGAGCTCATTGCTACTGGCCCGAATCAGGTTTGGACCTGGGATATTACCTGGTTACATTCATATATCAGAGGGATCTTCTATTACGCATATACCATTATCGATATCTGGGACAGAAGTATTGTCAAATGGGCCATTCATGACAGAGAAGATGATGTTCTTGCCCAGGAATTATTTCAATCCGCTTTTGAGGAGAATGGTTATCCCGATGTTTTTGTCCATTCAGATAATGGAAATCCGATGAAAGGGATTTCTCTGATGACACTGTTCTATGATCTTGG
>NZ_QQPQ01000141.1 GCF_003346715.1 Oceanispirochaeta sp. M1 | reverse complement strand
GTTCTATTGGCGTAGAGAGCATCTTCTTTTTTTTTCTGTCAACGACAGGAACTTCATAAAGTCTTCAAATAATACTTCATCCTGTCAAGTTTGTGAATAATCCGGAAACGTCAGCTGGCGGGGAACATGATGGACCAACTTTGGAAATATTTGAGTATAGTGAAATTATACAGAATGATGAAAAGAACATTAATTTAGAGGGTTTTGGTCATATTGCTTTTGCAGTAGAAAATGTAGAAGAGAAGCTTAATCTTCTATTAGAATATGGCGGTTCAACCGTCGGAAAGTTGATTGATACTGAAATTGATGGTGTTGGAAAAATAACTGTGGTTTACGCAAAAGATCCTGAAGGGAATATTATAGAAATTCAAACATGGGAATAATAAACAGAACAAATCACAGGCTCTACATATCTAAAACAGTAATAATAGACTGAGACTACTCCAAAACTTTTGTAATGTGCTTATATTTATTATTTCGACCCTACCATCTCAATAATGCTTTCCTCGATTAAAAAGATATTTTCTAATAGCAAAATCTCTCATGGTTTTAAAAGTGCCTTTTCCTCTAATTATTCTATTTTCTAATAAGATTCGGATTCGCCAATCAATTAATAAATCTCCAAGAAATTGTTCAGACTCACCCAATACTTCCCCCACAATTTTAGCACAAATCGCATACCTAAATGAACATTTCCTAATTATTGCGGAATCCGGATGATACCGGACACCTATTCCGGACATAACCGGACACTCATTCCGGGTTTTACCGGACAGCAATTCCGGGAATAAACGGACAGTTTTAGCCCAGACTCCGGAATGAAATATTCCT
>NZ_QQPQ01000140.1 GCF_003346715.1 Oceanispirochaeta sp. M1 | reverse complement strand
CTATCCTCTACCGGCATTGGCTCCTCTTAAACAACGAACTTTTTTTGCCATTGCCCAGAAGGCAATCAGTGTAATTACTGGGGATGTGGGATCAGGAAAGTCGACCTCTTTGCGTTATATCTCTAGCCAATGTCATCAGAGTGAATATCACTTGATTCCTATTATCGGAGGAGAATTCGGGCTAATGGAACTGTACCGACAAATCCTGATGAGTTTCGGAGTTGAATTTCACTCGTACCAGATCTCCTTTATGATCCAGAAGATAAGGGAACATATTTTGGAAATCGCATCCAGGAAAGTCACTCCCATCCTGCTTATCGATGAGGCTCATTTGTTTAAGCGGAATGTTTTCACCCAGCTGCATACCTTGATACAGTTCGACTATGATTCCAAACCGGTCATGCCTGTGATTTTGTGTGGTCAGGAAGGCCTGATGGATCATCTAATGGCAACCGCAGCAAGGCCCTTGGCATCGAGGGTTCTGGGTATTAATCATCTGGAATCTTTAAAGAAAGAAGTCATGGTCGAATACCTTGATCATCATTTGAAATTAGCAGGTCTTACGAAATCTATTTTTTCCGAGGAAGCCGTCTTTGCGATTCATCAGTGCTCTGGAGGTATTCTTAGGAAGGCAAATTCAGTAGCAAAAACAGCTATGTTAGCGGCGGCGTTGGAGGGGGAACACACAGTCTCAGCAGAACATGTGCGCATTGCATCAACAGAAGTAATTCTTTAGTTCACTACATTTTCCGCTGGTGACGGCGGGATATTTTTTGGTTAAAAGATATCTGAACAAGTATCTAACTCAGTGCGATTTGATTGGTTTAAAATAATTTGCGAGATTACA
>NZ_QQPQ01000139.1 GCF_003346715.1 Oceanispirochaeta sp. M1 | reverse complement strand
ACTTTTTGCAGGTCTTTGCGCCTGGCAAAGGGGCCGTTGGCCTCGCGGTAGCTAACTACAGACTTGGCCAGCGCCGGGCCGAGGCCGGAAACATGGGTTAAAAGCTCCACGCTGGCCGTGTTAAGCTCTACGCCAACGGCGTTGACGCAGCTCTCTACAACATCGGTCAGGCTTTTTTTCAATTCAGTCTGGTCTACGTCATGCTGATACTGGCCCACACCAATGGCCTTGGGGTCGATTTTTACAAGCTCGGCCAGCGGGTCCATAAGCCTGCGCCCAATGGATATTGCGCCGCGCACGGTGAGATCGAGGTCAGGAAACTCCTGCCGCGCAATTTCGGACGCAGAATATACGCTGGCGCCGCTTTCGCTAACCATAATCACGGGCAGGCTAAGGCCAAGCGAGCGTACTAAAGTTTCTGTTTCGCGCCCGGCTGTGCCGTTGCCGATTGCTATTGCCTCGGGCGTGTATTTTTCTATTAGCGAGCAAATTTTGCGCCCGGCGCTTTTTTGTTGTTCGTCGCTCATTACATGGATGAGGTCATGGTGCAGGAGCGAGCCCTGCGCATCAAGACAGACGATTTTGCAACCGGTGCGAAAGCCGGGGTCGATGGCAAGCACGCGCTTTTGTCCCAGGGGCGAGGCCAGCAGCAACTGGCGCAGGTTTTGCGTAAAAACGGTAATGGCCTCTTTTTCGGCTTGCTGGCGCAGGCTGCCGCGCAGCTCGGTTTCTAGCGATGGCGCAAGCAGGCGCTTGTAGCCGTCGTCCACAGCTTCGCGCACCTGCAAGCCAGACGGTGAACCGTTTTTTACAAAGATACGGCGTAGCTCCGCTTGGGCTGGGTCAGCCTCGGGC
>NZ_QQPQ01000138.1 GCF_003346715.1 Oceanispirochaeta sp. M1 | reverse complement strand
AGGTCAGGAAGGCTGTTCATAAGCATATTAAGGAGGTAAATTTCTGACTAAATTGCACATGAAATTCCCCACTGGTTAGTGGGGAAAAATAATTGCAATAATGGGGAATTTTCACTTGCAAAAAACATATTGGCAGCAGTGCTTTTGAACGTTGTTCATTCAGTGGAACATTATCCCTGTCACCAAATGTTACCATCATTAGAAGCTCTGTATTCTCTGGTTGTAAGTTTGTTGATTTATTAACCATACCCGAAGGGATAACAGACATTTATAGCTCTGCTTTTTCAGGTACAAAGATAAGCTCTCTCTCTTTACCGAGCACTCTTTCTTCTCTTTCTTCATATGCTTTTGCTAATTCAACAAATCTTAATCATGTTGTCAGCATTGCCAATCAAGCAGCTTCAATAAAATCCAATTCTTTTAAAAATTGTAATCCTGTTCTCAAGCTGACTTATCCCTCAGGAACAGATTATAGTTCCTGGGCTTCGAATTTCCCCGGGGGAATGACTGGCTTTTAAAAAATTTGAATTGTCAAAACGTGACTGCTGTTCAAAAGCAGATAGAGAGGATAATAAATTGAAAATTAAAACTAAAAATCAAATAATATCATTGTTTTTATTGCTACTTTTTTCTTGTAAGGGAGCCGTAGATCCACCTGTTCTGGATGATTCTGAAGGTAATGATGGTCTCATTGCACCTGATCTGGAGTATTCTATTATATATAATACTGTTGAATTTTCACTGGATCTTTCTCTTATAAATGAGATACCAGCAGATACGTAACCGCTAATAAAGCCCCATCTACCAGTAACTGAGATTTCTATGCATTTTCTATTCTAAAGGAGTGGAAAATGAAAAGAAGAACATCAGAAGATTGGGATCACATAATCCGGGACTATAAAGAGT
>NZ_QQPQ01000137.1 GCF_003346715.1 Oceanispirochaeta sp. M1 | reverse complement strand
ATTCACATCAGTCAAATGAAACAGACCAAGATCTTTAAACCATGCGTTAGGCATGGCCATATTAGCAAGAACACTACCGGAGTTTCTCCAGCAGGACATTTTAATCAATAGGTAGTCACCATTATGACCCAGCTGCCTTAAGCGGCGATGCAAACGTCTTGGTTTCTTCTAAAGTTTAAGCTGTACTGCCCTTAACCTTCTTCTGATCCATTCCATCAAACTTTTAAATAGATTCTTACAGTTGGCAATCCTGAAATAGTTTCCAAATCCTCTTAATAAAGGATTCAGTCTCCGAATCACCATTTCCAGATTCATACCCTGACACTTTTTGGTTAGGCTTTTCACTTTCATCTTGAAAGCTTTGATCTTCTCATCCTGAATCACAGTGTAGCGGTTAAAGATAACAACTCCAAGAAATCGGACACCACGTAAACCATCGGTTATGTGCGTCTTCTCCCTGTTCACAGTCAATCGCAAGGTGTTTTCAAGAAAATCTGTTGCTACATCCAGAGCATGACTGGCCGATCTTTGCGAACTGCACATGATGAGAATATCATCCGCGTAACGCACAATCCTGTAATTCCGTTTCATCATAAATTGATCAAACTCATTCAGATAGATGTTCGCTAGTAGTGGACTTATAACTCCTCCCTGCGGACTGCCCTCAGTTACTTCATCAATCCGGTTGCCCTTCATGACTCCACTTTTAAGAAACTTATTCACCAAAGCAAGAATACTCCCATCACTAACACGCTTTCTCATAAACTTAAGAATAAGATCATGATCAAGGGTATCAAAACAACGGGAAAGATCCATATCAACAACGTGGTGCAGTTCATACTTTCGCATAAACAGACTCGCTTTGCTGATTGCCTGGTGACAGCTCCTACGGGGACGGTATCCATAGCTTGAGGGGTGAAAGTCTTCCTCATAGATCGGCTGTAAAATTGTGAGCAG
>NZ_QQPQ01000136.1 GCF_003346715.1 Oceanispirochaeta sp. M1 | reverse complement strand
TTGAGGTTATACCCGTTCCCATCCCGAACACGGAAGTCAAGCTCAATCGCGCCGATGGTACTGCCAAGGTGGGAGAGTAGGTCGTCGCCAGTTTATTTAAGCCCCAGTCTTCGGACTGGGGCTTTTTTCTTTTATAAGTTTAAATCTATTAGAACAGCAGTCGGCATTGGAATGTCTTTTTATGATATTTAGACCATTCAGCATTAACGCCATCATCAAGACGCCGGATTGGATTCCTCATAGAACTTAAAGGAAATGCTATGGCTCATGAAGAGGAGCCAGGTAGAACCATGCATAGTGAGGAGCAATCCTTTATTCTCGCGTATATGTTTGTCGGGATCTTGATAGCTGTCATTCGTCTGATTCAATATGTAGGTGTTTGTTCATTGTGATCGAGGTATTCAATATGCATCGGAGCTATTCTGAATGATGGAACAACTGAATAAAGAGTAATCCGGCTGAATTGGTACCCCGTTTTCAAAGGCAGAATCACCCTGAAAGGTTGTTAAGAAACAGCAGTTTAATGATTGAATAAAGAATAATTATAAATCTTTACAAAAGGGGTTTACACCCGGTGTGTTTTTCAATATTATCATCCTCACGCTTCAAGCAGCTAAGCAATAGCAAAGCAGCCTGAAGCAAAGTAAATATAGGTTTTAAAAGCATTTAAATAAAGTTTTTAAAACACGGTTGACAAGTTATCAACTTTAAAATATATTCACTGAGCGCTGCTACGAGAGTGGCTCGCAAGTTCTTTTAAAGAGATATTAGAGAAGGGAAATTAAAGTATTTGACGAAAGTCAAGCACTGGTAGTACGAAGATAAGGTCGTACCGCAAGCCGCAAGGCTGAGGAACGATCCTGTCAAATAGAATCGTGCCGAAAATCTTATGATTTAGGTACGGTCCGAACGTTAGTTTTCTTTTTAGCACAGTGGGACTTTCCGCAAGGGGAGCCGCACTGCATAAAGG
>NZ_QQPQ01000135.1 GCF_003346715.1 Oceanispirochaeta sp. M1 | reverse complement strand
CTTTAAGGAAATGAGGAACACTGTAGTAGTGCTGATCCTCTTTGAGCTGTACATGATAGTTAAACCCAACCCGGCTGTTATTTTGAAAATACTTTAGGGGGTAAGGATAAATGGGAAGACTTTTTAGGGTCTCTTTTTCAACTGCATTGAAGAGCTCTCTTCTAGAAACTGTCATCTTCTCCAGTGTTTTGTTATTATGATCCTCAAGCTTCTCCCAGATGGCTTCATTGAGTTCATCTAGGGAGTAGAAGGTTCTGTTTCTGAGAGCAGCGTAGATACGCGTATAGATGATCTTAACTGCATTCTCAGCCGGTGCCTTGTCTTTAGGCTTTCTGGATCTGGCAGGTACGACTGCTGTTCTATAGTATTCTGCAAAATCTGCGAATAATGGATTGAGGACAGGTTCATACAAGTCGGCCTTAAGGATACCGGATTTCAGGTTGTCTGGTACGATGGCGGATGGCACTCCACCAAAGTACCAGATGGCCCGTTCATTCCCCCTCATAAATGATTCCTGATTCTGTGACAGAGAGGCCTCAACATAGGTCAACTGACTCGCGGGTAGTATTGCGACAAAGACTTCAGCATCCTGTGTCTTCCCGGTTTTTCTTGAACTAATCTTCAACTTATCTCCAGCATAATCCACCATCATTTTGTCACCGGCCTTATGGTCGAAGTGCATGGAAATCTTGTCGTCTTTCCTCCACCTTTGAAAGTGGAGGCAGAATTGAGTGTATTTTAATCCCTCCGGATTTTCCTGCATATATTCTTCCCATAGCAGATGGATTGTCACTCCCGTTCTCTTGAGTTCTTTCACATAATCTGGGAACTTTTCTCGAAGAAGATCTGCCTTGCTTTTGCTGGTCTGTTTCGATGATAGAAGTTCTTTCAGACCTGAATCACTTAATGATACAGCTTGTTTAAAACCGAATTCTTCTTCATGCATTTTTGTAATGATCTGCGATACGACTGGTCTTGA
>NZ_QQPQ01000134.1 GCF_003346715.1 Oceanispirochaeta sp. M1 | reverse complement strand
AAAATCTTTACAACCAGTATCAATGATGTTAATAACCTTGGAAAACATCTTAACAAAGAGCTCGGTCAGGATGATCTGAACAACCGCTGTATGCTCGATGTACTAGACCGAATTGGCTCTCTTGCCGGTACCACCAAGGATGAAGGTGTGGAACAGACCGCTCGACAGGCCAATAACATAAGGACATTTTTCTTCGACAAGAGAAAGAAAATGGAAGACATCATTTCTCAGGTTCTGCTTGTAAAATCAGATTATATTGCGAAAGAGATTGCCCCGACACAGCTCTTTGTTACTAAATAAAGGAGAGTAAATAAATGAAAGAACTTTTTGAAAAGAAAATATCATATACCCAGCAGGATATTGCGGCCATTGAATATAATCTACTAAAAGGTTTTATGGGATGCAGAACCAATGAAGCGGTAGAAGCATCCATGACCTATTCGACCTATCTCAATAGCATCGGAATTACCAGCAGCAATTATCCCATATTCCTGAAAGTGCTCGGAGTCAGAAATCACCATGTAATCGATGCTCTTCTGGGAACCAGAGATCCCTTCCTGTTTATGAGCTCTATACAGCCCAATTATTTCATTGTGGCCACCTGTTTCAGTTTCCTCGCAAAATATCATCCTGCTGAGATCTATTCCAAGACTCTCGGGATAATATTGGGTGTCTTCCAGGCGACATATGCCAATCCCCTCGATGGTTATAAAATTTATGCTCCAACCATTTCAGACGTGAACAGTCTCGGTAAGCACCTTATTGAAGAGAAGGGGCAGGACGACTTATTAAACAGAAGTATTCTCGATATTCTGGATAAGTTCAGCGCTCTTGAAGGGCAGCACATCGATGAGGAGATGGAAGATTTGGCTGTACATTCCCATAACATAAGAAACAATTTCTTTGACTCTACCAAGAGACTTGTCGATGTCATCCCTAATGTCTTATTGAGAACCGAAGAAAATCTTGATCCGGAACTGA
>NZ_QQPQ01000133.1 GCF_003346715.1 Oceanispirochaeta sp. M1 | reverse complement strand
GATCAATAAGATCTGAGCATTTTAAGGCTGTTTTGATTGTCCAGTTGCACATATTTGTCCGGCTGATATCGACACCCAGCCTCTTAAAGATCCTCTCGTGTCTATAGAAAGGGAGAGAATCACAATACTTCCCTGTGATGATAAATGCCAGCAGACTGGCAGAGGCAATGCTCCCTGGCATAATTCGGGGCGGAGCCTTTGCTGTAATGATGGGAGCCTCTTCAGAATCCTCAAAGTCTCCACAGTTGCAAGGACCACACTTTTCCCGCTCATGAACCTTCACTTTAATCTGTGCTGGAATATATTCCAGTTCTTCAGAAGTTTCATAACCAATTATCGGACGTAATTTACCACAGCAAGGGCATGTTCTCTCTCCAATACTTAGACTATACAGCACTTTTTCTCTGGGAATATCTGCCGATATGGGTTTTCGGCCTTTTTTCTTCGATTTCCCTTTTTGTGCATCTGATTCATCAGATTCTCCAGATTCAGAAGGGTCTTCAGAGATGACTGCCTCGGCCTCATCAAAGAGGTACATCTGATGTTTATCAAGGACAGTCCATTTTTCACTTCTTCTCGCAAAAATATGATCCTCCAGAAGTTTAACTCGTTCCTTGAGTCGTTCATTCTTATTCAGAAGAGTATTGTTATCTGTCAGAAGAGTATTGTTCTGCTCTTGGAGTTCCTCAATGAGTTTCTTTAGTTCTTCTGGGCTCTCGGGCAATCCTGATTCTGACATCTGATAAGGAGTCTATGGTATTCCCGGGAATTATAATACTTCACAGTAGTTCAGTGTTTTATGAGCCTTCCAGAAATCGATTCCTGATAACAGAAGCTTCAGTTGTTCATAAGTAATATTCTGAGCCTCGGCTTCATCCTTTGGCCAGGGAAAAGTCTCTTTCTCTATCTTCTTCTGCCATAAACAGAATCCATTGTTATCCCAGTAAAGGGCTTTCAGGATCTTCCTTTCCCGATTACAGAATAGAAAAATGGAAGATGAGAATGGATTAAGCTCCATAT
>NZ_QQPQ01000132.1 GCF_003346715.1 Oceanispirochaeta sp. M1 | reverse complement strand
CCCAGACACCAAGTGTACATCGTTTACGGCGTAGACTACCAGGGTATCTAATCCTGTTCGCTACCTACGCTTTCGCACCTCAGCGTCAATCCAGAGCCAGCAAGTCGCCTTCGCCTCCGGTGTTCTTCCTAATATCAACAGATTTCACCCCTACACTAGGAATTCCACTTACCCCTCTCGGATTCAAGTCATACAGTTTCCAACGCAACATCACAGTTAAGCTGTGTGCTTTCACATCGGACTTACATAACCGCCTACATGCCCTTTACGCCCAATAATTCCGAACAACGCTCGCTCCTTACGTGTTACCGCGGCTGCTGGCACGTAATTGGCCGGAGCTTATTCATATGCTAACGTCATCCAATACCCATTTCCTGATACTGTTATTCCTCACATATAAAAGTGCTTTACAATCTCTCGACATTCTTCGCACACGCGGCGTCGCTCCGTCAGACTTTCGTCCATTGCGGAAGATTCTTAGCTGCTGCCTCCCGTAGGAGTCTGGGCCGTGTCTCAGTCCCAATGTGGCCGGTCACCCTCTCAGGCCGGCTAATGATCGTCGCCTTGGTAGGCTATTACTCTACCAACTAGCTAATCATACGCAGGCTCATCATTCAGCGAGGCAAACGCCCCTTTCCTTTATCCACAAGAGGATAAAGATTATTCGGTATTACCCCATGTTTCCATGAGCTATCCCCAACTAAATGGTAGATCACCTACGCGTTACTCACCCGTTCGCCACTCTCAAGAGGTGCAAGCACCTCTCTACCGTTCGACTTGCATGCTTAAAACGCGCCGCCAGCGTTCGTTCTGAGCCAGGATCAAACTCTCCATGATATAGTTTATCGTCCGAAGACGATAAGTTCGTATCAAAGCCTTTAGCAGTTGTATAGCGGATGTAATCATCCTTAACCACCTCAGGTGAGTCAGAGTCCCTTTATGCAGTGCGGCTTCCCTTGCGGAAAGTCCCACTGTGCTAAAAAGAAAACTAACGTTCGGACCGTACCTAAATCATAAGATTTTCGGCACGATTCTATTTGACAGGATCGTTCCTCAGCCTT
>NZ_QQPQ01000131.1 GCF_003346715.1 Oceanispirochaeta sp. M1 | reverse complement strand
CCTTGTTTCGGAATAGAAGTAATACCGTCTGCCATAATTCCAGCTTTAAGATAACGCCTGATCAGCTTTAGGATTCTGGGGTCCTCTACTTTACGAGTCACACGAGACATAAGTATGTCATGATTGACCCGATCAAAGAATTTCTCCAAATCTAAATCGACAACCCAACGTTTTCCTCCAGATGCAAAGCCCTTAACTGCAAGAACAGCCTGATGAGCACTGCGTCCGAGCCTGAAACCATAGCTGTGTTCTGAGAAACCCGGATCAAAGATCGGGTTAAGTACTTGGTGTAAGGCTTGTTGTATAAGCCTATCTGTGACCGTCGGGATTCCCAGTAGACGAACGCCATTACCGCCGGGTTTAGGGATTTCCACCCTCAGAACCTTTTGTGGTATATAGCGACCTTCAAGAAGTGCTTTCCTGATGACCGGCCAATGTCTGCGCAGGTGATCGCCCAGGTCTACCACGGACATATTATCTACGCCTGCGCTTCCCTTGTTGGCTACAACCTTACTGTAGGCCTTCATCATATTGTTGCGTTCGACCATTCGTTCTAACAATTTGTCTGTATCGGGACGAATCCCATCCGGCTGGACTCCGGGACTTGAAACACCTGTGGACATACCTTCTGAATTCTGTTCGTATTCTCTGTTCTCAGGTTTAGACATTTCAGCCAAATTACTGTTTCTCCATCTCCGGCAGTGCAGTCGACGTTCATCCTTTGACTACGTTCGGGCCTTTAATCCTGGTCGATTGGATCTACTATGCCCTCGGCTGACTTCTCACAATTCGTTCCGTCGTCTCGCGGCGACGGTAGCCGATGGCAAACTGTGAGATCTCCCCAGGTAATGCACATCCACCTTCACACTTATCCCCGCCACATTTACATATTACCCATCCGTATAGGTATGGGACTTTGAAGAAATTAGCCTTCTTATCCGAGTAATATGCCTTGTATGTGATTTCTGTACGTCGAGGCAGTGCTTTGCGTTCAGCTTCCTTCAGATTCCACCTCACAATGGACACCCTTGCTGTTCAGCTAGCAGTTCCCCCTATCGGGTCTGCAGGAGACTTTCACTCCCAAGTGGATGCACCCTGCTGGGCGCACTAAA
>NZ_QQPQ01000130.1 GCF_003346715.1 Oceanispirochaeta sp. M1 | reverse complement strand
CCTATAAATAAAAATAGTTATAATTATTCAAAAAGTATAAACAGTTTTAAAAACAATTACATTGAGAAGAATAATATTTTAGAAGAAAAATATACTCAACTGAATATAAAATATCAGGAATCTAAAAAACTGATTGATGAATCTTTATTAAATATTGAACAACTTGAAAATAAAATCAATGAAAAAGATACTGAGATTGATGAACTTAATCAAACATTTTATACTGAATTTGAATCCGTAAAAGAGGAAACCAAAAATTTCAAAGATGATTTTTTTAAAGTGCAAAAAGAATTTTTTGATAATCAAATCATTGATTATGAAGAAAGAATTAAACTTCTTGAAAATGAAATAATTGAAAAATCAGATAAAATATTACTTCTTTTAAATAATAAAAACGAAGAAGCTATACGCCTTGTAGGTCTTGTAGCAGATTCAGCAATAACTGGAAACTATCAAAGAATCGCAAATGAAAATAAAATTAGTGCCAATAGATTGAGAAATACGGCATTAGCATTGATGGCTATATTGTCTGTATTATTAGTTTATGCAGTCTGGGACATAAGTAGTACAAATTTTGATTGGAAGAGATCTTTAATTAGAATAATAGCAGCAGCAGCATTATCATATCCAGCAACTTATGCAGCAAGAGAATCAAGCAAACATAGAAAAATTGAAATACGTAATAGAAGGATTGAGTTAGAATTAGCTTCAATTAATCCATTTATTGAATTTTTAGAAGATGCTAATAAGAAAAGCATAAAGGAAGAATTAGTTGGTAAATATTTTGGGAATGACACTAATGATTTATCAGTCGATGATAAAAATGATGAAGTTTCATTAAATCTTATAGAAAGACTTGTTAAAACAATTTTACCCATATTGAATAAATGAAATATAACAAGCTTTTGAACTAGAAATTGCTACTGTCACAATCTGTGCTTCTCTGCTTTGCAGGCACAGATTCCGCCAGTAAACGCAATTCAAGTTAAAAGATAGTTATATAGTGTTACCCGCCCGCCAGCACTTCCACCACCTGACAAGCTTGGTTTCCACCACTCGACAGTCAGCTCTGCAGAATGTGAACACACTGCATTACCAACTGACGACCAATGGAAAATCATAGAGTCAATT
>NZ_QQPQ01000129.1 GCF_003346715.1 Oceanispirochaeta sp. M1 | reverse complement strand
ACGTTGTTTACCTAAATCCATCTGCAGATACAAGGATTAAAATAAAAGCAGAAAAAGAAAGGAAATTCGCCAGTTAAATTTTATCATTATTTCAAAGAGCACACTTCAACTATGTTGACATATTCCGCGACATTCCCAGCCCACCAACGGAACTTTTCAGGACTCCATTCCTTGAAGTAGCGGTGCTTTGCAGGCATATGCTCAGCTACCGTCGTGTAACCATTACGGCGACGTTCTCTTCTATGTTGCCAAATCCTGGTATTATCGTGATATAGAGCAACATGGGTGTCATCATAGATAATTCGTACTTTCTTCCCTTTTAATAGATATGGTGCACTGTAGTAATGACCATCCTCCTTGAGGTAGAAGTGGTAATTGAATCCAACTAATGTATTATCCTGAAAGTATTTCAATGGATATTTTTCTACAGGAAGTGACCGTAATTCACATCGTTCTACGTCCTCAAAGAGCTCGCGTCTGGAAACTGTCATGCGAGTGAGTTTTGTCTCGTTATGCTCTTTCAGCTTTTCCCACAGAGCCTGATTCAAGGACTCTGTCGAATGAAACGACTGATTTCTTAGAGGGGCAATGATCCGCCGGTAGGCAATCTTTACTGCGTTTTCGACATGTGCCTTATCCTGAGGTCTACCAGATCGGGCAGGAAGTATTGCGGTACAATAATAGTCAGCAAAGTCCTCTAACAACGGATTTATTTCTGGTTCGTAAAAATTAGCCTTCACCACTGCGGATTTCAGATTGTCCGGAACGATAGCAGCTGTTACACCTCCGAAGAAATGGATAGCTCTTTCAAGAGACCTGATAAAGGACTCCTTTTTTTGATTATCAGAGGCTTCTATGTAGGTTAGTTGACTAGACGGTAGAATAGCTACAAAGATCTCTTTTGGGACTATTTCTCCTGTAATTGGATTAATAATCTCTCTCTTCTTACCTGCGTAATCAACGAATAACTTTTCACCGGCCTTGTGCTCCAAATGCATTGATATATTCTCATCTGACTTCCATTGTTGAAAATGATAACAGAATTGTGTGTACTTCAATCCATCTGGATTGTCTATGCGATATTCTTCCCAAAGCAGCTGAAGAGTAACTCCTGTTTTCTTCAATTCTTTTGCGAATTGTGGA
>NZ_QQPQ01000128.1 GCF_003346715.1 Oceanispirochaeta sp. M1 | reverse complement strand
GTCGGGGAAGACACTCTGCGAGTCATAAACTATCTTCTTGAATCCAAACCTCATCCTGAGCAGGCGTTCAGAACTTCAATAGGAATCTTAAATCTAACTAACAAATATCCCCTATCTGTGGTGAATCAAGCCTGTAGAAGCAGTTGGAATATGGATTGGATCGGTTACAAGTGTATTGCTGATGAAGCACAGAGGATACAGAAAGAATTAGAAGCTGCTGTAGATGATACCCAGCTTTGTTTGATCCCTGACAATCACCCCAACATACGTGGAGAAAAATATTATCAATAGGAGAATAAGAGTATGAACAACAACCAAGCTACCCTATCAAAACTGGAAGAAATGAGGTTACACGGAATGTCCAGAGCCTTTCAGAGCATTCTGGAAACTGGAATGAATCAGAAATTCACCATCGATGAGCTACTTACCCAACTGGTTGATACGGAATGGGAAGATCGGATCTTCAGGAAACAAGAACGACTGCTAAAAGCAGCTGGATTCCGGTATCAAGCATCCATTGAAGAGTTGGATTATCGGAAGGATCGAAATTTGGATAAGAATATGATTTTAAGATTGTCAGATGGAAGCTGGATAAAACAAGGAAAAGATATCCTAATCACTGGGCCCACTGGTACTGGCAAGAGCTTCATTGGGAGTGCCCTGGGGAACAGAGCGTGCAGTCTGGGATACCGGACAGTATACAGGCTCACCAGTAGACTGTTTCAGGAATTAAATTTGGCAAAAAAAGAGGGTAAGTATCTCAGGGAGTTAGCTAAAATATACAGAGCAGATGTTCTCATCCTTGAAGATTTTGGTTTGGCTCCATTCACCCAGGAAAAACGGTTGGAGCTACTAGATATTCTGGAAGATCGGCATGGTAGAAAATCTACCATTATCATTTCTCAGCTGCCAGTATCTGCCTGGCACGGTGTTATTGGTGAATCGACTATAGCTGATGCAATTATGGATCGGATTGTATATGAATCGTACAGAATTGAACTGGAAGGAGATTCTTTCCGGAAGAAAAGGGCAAAAAATATTGACTGAAAGTTGCCACTTGATGTAAGAACAATTAACAGGTTGAATGATGCCTATGAAGTGGCAACTTTCGTCCGGAACAGGTGGCAACTTTCACCGGAATGCGCA
>NZ_QQPQ01000127.1 GCF_003346715.1 Oceanispirochaeta sp. M1 | reverse complement strand
ACTCTTTATAGTCCCGGATTATGTGATCCCAATCTTCTGATGTTCTTCTTTTCATTTTCCACTCCTTTAGAATAGAAAATGCATAGAAATCTCAGTTACTGGTAGATGGGGCTTTATTAGCGGTTACGTTTATGTATAGAAATTTTATGGACAATGTGTGTATTTTTCATAAATTATACCCTAAAAACCTTCCCGATCAAGTCGGGAAGGTATAGTTTAATTCTAGGCCTTTGATGGAGCAATCTCATTTTCAGAAAAATTACCTTTTAATAGAAGATTATCAGGTATAGCCTCGTTAAGGCTCTTAGTCATATCAAGGAATTTTCCACGAATATTATTGGCATGAATAGCCACAACTGTGATTTTGGGGTCAATTTCTACCTGACCGGGATCAATCAATGATGCAACTTTATCCAATATTGACAATATTTTCATATTCAATGGAAAAGCCTGATCCTGTGTTTCGTCGAGATGTTTACCAAGATTGTTCAAATCTTCATTGGTAATTTCATAAATCCTGTAACCTTCAATCGGATTTTTAAATGTCATATCAATGATACTGAGAAAAATTATTAAACTTTTCTCATACATCCCACCACTTTTAGTATTGGTTATAGATTGAAAACACTCTTTTAGTATGAAATAGTTGGGTTGAACCAGTTTGAAAAACTGTTCCAAATCATTATCTCCTACTAAAGCATCAACAACCCAATGATTTTTCATCTCTATGATTTTGAGAAACAGAGGATAATTGTCGGGATTAACACCAACCATATTCATGTAAATGGCAAATAACATGGTTGCATCAACACCCTGAGGTTCTTTCATGTCAAATATTCGGTCTAGAAAAGAAAGCTCCAACTTATTCAGATCATCCTCTTGCCAACCTCTTTCTTCCCATCGTGTCATAGTCAAACTCCTTCAATTAAAAGAACTTATTAAGCTTCAGGTTCTTCTTTTGATGGTTTAGCAGGTTTGGCTTTAGGTGGAGCTTTTTTAGCTTCAACTGCATCTAAAGGACTTCTCTCTCTCGGACTCAGTTCCGGATCAAGATTTTCTTCGGTTCTCAATAAGACATTAGGGATGACATCGACAAGTCTCTTGGTAGAGTCAAAGAAATTGTTTCTTATGTTATGGGAATGTACAGCCAAATCTTCCATCTC
>NZ_QQPQ01000126.1 GCF_003346715.1 Oceanispirochaeta sp. M1 | reverse complement strand
TCACAGCTGTCCAAGATAATTTGAAAGGGGTTTTATAAAAGCCGATCTCCGTTTATTCTTAAGTCGACTAAAACAATACAACAAAAGGAAATCGGCTATGAGTCATCATACTACAACGTTTGGACAGCTTCTTCAATTAATAACGAGACATGAATTTGAGAAATGGGTGAAGAAGCACCGGGGTGATGCCTACTCTAAGGGTTTCAGTTGTTGGAGTCAGTTTACTGCAATGCTATTTGGTCAGTTAAGTTCTCAAAAAGGATTGAGAGGAATTGAATCGGGTTTATCGATGAATAAAAATAATTTTTATCACTTGGGAATTGGCAAGGTAAAACGATCGACTCTCTCGTATGCAAACAATAACAGACCCCATCAAATCTATCAGGATTTATTTTACTCTATACTTGGAAGACTGCATGGCGACAAGAAAAAGCATAAATTTAAATTCAAAAATCCACTCTACAGTATTGATGCTTCCACTATTGATTTATGCTTGAATATATTCCCCTGGGCGAATTTCAGGCAAAATAAAGCAGGAATAAAATTACATGTAAAACTTGATCATTCCGGTTATATCCCTTCCTTTGTCTCTGTTACAGATGCCAAAGTACATGAGATGAATGCTATTCGAGAAATACCAAAGAAAAAAGGAGACATCTTCGTCTTTGATAGAGGTTACAATGACTATAAAGAGTTTTCAAAGTATTGTAAGGAAGGGATTTACTTTGTTACAAGGATAAAAAAGAATGCTGTATATCAGGTATTAAAAGAATGCAATGTAGAAAAATATGAGGACATTGGCTTCGATAAATATATCAAGATGACCGGAATGAAAACTGGAAAAGAGTGCCCTCAAAGGCTTAGAATCGTGGAAAGCTATGACCCTGAAACAGAAAATACTATTGTACTTCTTACCAATCATTTTTCATGGTCTCCTGAGACAATTGCTGGAATCTATAAGGATCGTTGGCAGATTGAAATATTTTTTAAAACCATCAAACAGAACCTGAAGATCAAAAGCTTTTTTGGAACCAGCAAGAATGCTGTGTTAATGCAAATATGGATAGCCATGATTTCATTTTTACTTCTAAAATATCTTTCAGATTCATCGTCTTCGGTATGGACTGTAGGCTCATTGATGGCTGTGATTCCAATTCTATTGTTCATGAAAAAAGAT
>NZ_QQPQ01000125.1 GCF_003346715.1 Oceanispirochaeta sp. M1 | reverse complement strand
CTAGTGTCATGACCGGCTGAATTTTAATCATCCAGCCGGAACTTAATTTTCGCCTTCTTAAAGGTAAATTTCCAATCAAACTTTACTTTCTGCTTATTCATTCTATTTTTCCAGGCATTTACATTTTTTCTTAGAATTTCAATATTGGGGAATCTTTTTCCTCCAAGGCATTGTCTATTCATAATTCCGATTTCAATTTCGGCTTGATCCAACCAGCTGGCATGCTTGGGAGTGAAGTGGACAGTAAAGCGTTCCCAAATCTCTTTTCCTTTCTCTTCTCCATATCTCCTGGTCAGTGATTTCATAGAATGAGTACAATAATTGTCCATAACCAAATGAATTGTTATGGCTTCCGGATAATTTCTGGCTATTCTATAAAGTACTTTTGCAAAGTCTTTCCCTTCTTTTCGTTTCGAAACATAGGCAAAATGTCTCCCGGCTTTAGGTTCTACTGCACAGAATATATTTGCTGTTCCTCTTCGCTTGTATTCATAGTCAATCTTATGGGCTTGTCCTGGTTTCCTGATAGGTGTTTCCGGTTTTGCATGATCAAGAAGTTGCAGCGGCTTCTCATCAAGGCAGACAACCGGCTCAACAGGATTGTAGGGCCTCTCATAAAGATTGAGGACATCCTCCATTCTTTTCAAGAACTCATCATTTAACGATGGAACGCACCACATTTTTTTTTCGCCATGGCTTAAACTCATGGTCCTGCAGGATAACTCGTATGGTCTCTCTGCCTATCGATTTAACGATTTTTCTATTTACAGCTTCTTCTGCCAATAATCTGACCGTCCATCTCTGAAAGCCATCGGGGGGATCAGAACATACAAGAGCAATAATTTCATTTCTTTCCTTGTCTGAGAAAATCCTCTTATGGCCAGGTCTCTGTTTATCAAATAATGCTCTATTCAATCCTTCTGAAATGTAATTCTGGGCTATCCTTCGAGCAGTTTCTGGTGTTACCCCAACGGCCTTTGAGATTTCCGGAGATGCTATTCCCTGATCAAAGAGATTCAACACCATTGCTCTTTTTATCACCCGAACCGAAGATGTTCCTTTTCTCAGCATCAATGATACTTGATTGCGATCCGGACCGGATAAAGATAACTTTACTTTTACTCTACGCTTATCACTCATAAATCTGATGATACCCAATTCATGAAGTTTATAAAAGATCTTGAATAAATTTAGAATTAGTCGGTCATGACACTAG
>NZ_QQPQ01000124.1 GCF_003346715.1 Oceanispirochaeta sp. M1 | reverse complement strand
TGGATCGGCAACCCCTTTTAGGACACTATTTTCTCGGACATCAAAGTTTTGTATTCCACTGGTGTTAAATACCCCAGAGACCCATGAATCCTTTTATTATTATACCAATTTACATAATCATATAGTTCCCTTCTCAACTCCTCTAGAGTTTCAAATTTTTGTTGGTAAATGAACTCCATTTTAAAGATCTTAAACGTTGCTTCTGCTACGGCATTGTCATATGGTGACCCCTTTTTACTGAGGGATCGAGTTATTTCAAACGTTGTTAAAAGCATATCGATTGATACATTTTTAAACTCACTACCACGATCTGTATGGAAAATCTGGATTCTGTTTAAAGGGTGTTTGATTGACGAAAAAGCCTTTAGAACTAACTCTGCACTCTTCTTGGCTCCAGCAGCAGTCCCGATAATTTCTCTATTATGCAGATCCAAGATATTACAGACATAATTCCATTTGCTTCCCACCTGCACGTAGGTTAGATCACTTACGACTACTTCAAGTTGTTCCCTGTCATCAAAATTCCTATCTACTATATTTTCTTTAATTTCCTCGTTGCATCCAGTTTTTTCTCTTTTATACTTCTTCTTTGTATAGTTGGATTCCAGATCATATTTCACCATAATACGGCCTATACGCCTTCTAGAAGCAATAAGACCATCATCAAAGAGCATGTACTTGATTTTCCTTGTGCCATAGTTCTTACGGCTTTCCTTAAAGATCTTGATTACTTTATTCTCTAGTTCGGAATCAACTACTTTGATCCCCTTGGTGTAGTAAACAGTACTTCTGTTAATTTTTAACTTTTTACACATGGCGCTGATACTGTATTTTTTTACATTTTTTCTGATTACAGCTATTTTCGTCCCAATATCAGCGCCGCTTGCTTTAAAATGTCGTTCTCCATTTTAAGCAGCTTATTTTCCTTACGAAGTTTAAGAAGGTCGTTCTCTTCTTCAAAGCGATTATCCTTAGCCTTGAAGGATTTAGATCTACCAAAATCAGTTGTCCACTTATGAACTGAGGATCTTGATATATTATATTCTTTAACTATATCCCCTGGTGATTTTCCATTACTAATTAGTTCAACTATTTGTTTCTTGAATTCCTCTGTATATCGTTTCGACATATTGGACTTCTCATTATTCTCTATCATCTAAACCCTCACATCTATTATATCTGGAAATTATAATGTGTCCGAGTAATTACTGTCTGAAACAGTGTAGCCTATCCA
>NZ_QQPQ01000123.1 GCF_003346715.1 Oceanispirochaeta sp. M1 | reverse complement strand
CAATGGATTGCTGTCCAGACTCTAATACGGCATCTATTCCGACTAGACTGGGGACATGGCCCACGACGGGGATATTTATTTCCTTTGCTACTCTGATGATTTCCTGATACACATCACTCTTTAATCTGTCATAAACCTTGATAAAATCATATCCATCTGTCTTCATCTGTTTAATGGCCTGCTCTACATCGGCAGGATTATCGAGAATAAAACTATTGTACCATGCGGGAATTGCACCATCAATTAACGGTCCCGTTGTGTATAAATTCGGTCCCAGGATTTCTTTATTACTAATAGCTTCTCTGTATTCTACATGTTCGGGGAGGCCCCACATATTTCTGATTGTTGTAACACCATTTGCTAAGAATAAAGCCAAAACCTCTTCACGATCAGTATGAACATGCATATCTGAAAACCCGGGGAGTAAGAATTTATCTTCAGCATGTATAATCAAGGTCTTCTTGGGTAATATAAGATTCTCGAATACATCAATAGAGACTATTTTTCTGTCAACGATATAAACTGACTTATTCTCTAATATGTGCTCATCAACCATGGATATGACATTTACATTTTTAAAAACAATGTTTTGAGCTTTTGGAATATCTCTATTTGAAGAACAAGAGAAAATATAAGTAAAAAATGATAGAAACAATAATGATCTCAATAGTGAAGTTTTCATTTGAATCACAAATCCCCATGTAATTAATAAATAATATTAAAACAAAAGTTTATTATTGAATCTCTAAAATGTATATAAGATTTTTATTTCCATAACTACGAGCCGACAGAACAGAAATTATCGGTTGTCAATTCAGGGAATTCTACAGGGAGAATATAATTCCCGTTAGAATCCTTTTTCAGTAAATATTGCCCAATAACTGAGGAGGTTGGAAGTTCTCCATATATATGTGGAAAATTCTCATTTCGATTATCAGTATCTTCATCAATAATTTCACATTGAATCAAAGATTTATCAATTTGTAGTAAGATTAAATCTTCTTCACTTTTGTAGAATTCATTTGCTATATCACAAATTTGATATGAGTACGAACAGTGAATGAAACCCTCTTTTTGAATACTCTCTGGAGCATAATATCCACTCATGGACTGCTTATTGTATATAGTCCGGTTAACAATATGGTAGATTATCCATTGTATCTCCTTGATTTTACAATTGATTAGTAGACAACAATTGGTTTATCGGTAACCGCTAATAAAGCCCCATCTACCAGTAACTGAGATTTCTATGCATTTTCTATTCTAAAGGAGTGGAAAATGAAAAGAAGAACATCAGAAGATTGGGATCACATAATCCGGGACTATAAAGAGT
>NZ_QQPQ01000122.1 GCF_003346715.1 Oceanispirochaeta sp. M1 | reverse complement strand
AGGTCAGGAAGGCTGTTCATAAGCATATTAAGGAGGTAAATTTCTGACTAAATTGCACATGAAATTCCCCACTGGTTAGTGGGGAAAAATAATTGCAATAATGGGGAATTTTCACTTGCAAAAAACAACCAATACTGTATTTTGATTCACCTGCATCAAATATCACATCGTTTTGAATGTTTTGTGCTTCCCAGCTAATAAGAAGAGCATCATAGTTTTGCGTAGATAGAGAAGCATTTCGAAACATGTGAGTCATATTTGTTACTTTCTCCACATTCCAAAGACTTAGATCTTGATCAAAGTTTTGACATAACAAAAACATACATGACATATCTGTTACACTTGAAGTATCCCACATACTTAGATCTTGATCAAAAACTAGACACGCTTGAAACATAGAGCTCATATCAGTCACATTAGAGGTATCCCACTGCCCTAAATCATGATCAAAGAATTCACATCTAGAAAACATAAATGACATATCTGTAACATTTGAAGTATTCCATCCTCCAACATTCTGATTGAAAGCCATGTTGGTGCCATCTATACTACCAAACATCAAATGCATATCAACAACATTGCCGACATCCCATGATGATATATCAGCATTAAAAGTGTAGGCATGAGCAAACATACCGTCCATTGAGGTAACATTTGAGACATCCCATTTTCCAATGTCCTGATTAAATTCTCTCGCTCCTGAGAACATACTTCTCATGTTGGTTACATTCGAAACATCCCATGAAGAAATATCCTGATTGAAAGCCCGAGCAAATTTAAACATGTTCTCCATAGTATTTACTTTAGAAGTATCCCATTTAGATATATCAGTGTTTTGATAAGTTTCAGTAAAAAGACCTCCCATATCTTCAACACTACCAGTATCCCATGTAGAAATATCCAAACATTCATTCCTGATATCACTTTCTCTAAAAAGATTTTTCATGGACGTTACTTTTGAAACATCCCAATCTGACAATCGAAGTGGATTATGTAAGTAATTAAAGGCGCTACAACCTTCAAACATTGAAGTCATATCGATAACATTTGATGTATCCCATTGAAAAATATCTATTTCACCTCGGAATCCTTTAAAAGCATATGACATATCAGTTACATTTGATGTGTCCCATAAATTAGCACTTTTAATATCACTCGCCTGAACTCCATAAAAGGCTCCTTTCAGGCTATTTTTTATCGGAGGTATTTTATCAGTATTGAATTTAAGATTAAAACTCCTAGAGAAATAAAAACTTGGATAGGCTACACTGTTTCAGACAGTAATTACTCGGACACATTATAATTTCCAGATATAATAGATGTGAGGGTTTAGATGATAGAGAATAATGAGAAGTCCAATATGTCGAAACGATATACAGAGG
>NZ_QQPQ01000121.1 GCF_003346715.1 Oceanispirochaeta sp. M1 | reverse complement strand
AATTGACTCTATGATTTTCCATTGGTCGTCAGTTGGTAATGCAGTGTGTTCACATTCTGCAGAGCTGACTGTCGAGTGGTGGAAACCAAGCTTGTCAGGTGGTGGAAGTGCTGGCGGGCGGGTAACACCATCATTGGTAAAACCAGGAAGTATTAAATGAATACCTTTAATATGAGCATCAGATACAGCAGTTAATTCATCTACCCATTTTCCAGATAAATCTCTTTCTGGAAGTTTTGGTTTACACTCAAATACTTGAATATAGAATTCTGCTAGAGAACGCCAGTTTTTACTTATAATATTTACATGTGAAAATTTTGTTTTCATGATTTATCCTCATTCGGGCTAAAAGAACAATATTTATGGGCAACGATTCCCGTATGTAACTCTAAAAGATACTGCAGGCATGGAATATGTGTTTCTGCCATTTTAATATTTTCCAAACTGATTATATCAACAAATCTCAGCTCTTGTGACTCATGGCTAATCTGGAGAGTCTTGAAATCCTCAATCTCAACCGAATAAGCAATTGTGATTATTCTTTTTGAATTCCCATCATCATATCTAATTATTCTGGAAGGATCGGAAAATGTTGTTTCAAGTTTGTATTTGCTGACGTTGAGATTTGTTTCTTCCAGGACTTCTCTGATAAGGCATTCTTCAAAGGATTCATTTTTCTCCACACCCCCACCAATAAAAGCCCATCTAGATGAATCAGAACGATGTTCTAATAGATATTTTCCATTGTTTTGAATAAACGCAATACAACCGACTGATGGTGGTAAGGTCGGCTTGGGAGCACTTTCTTCTTTATAGAAAAACTGAACCATAAAACAATATACCTTACTTTAATGATTGGTCGATTGAAATTAGTTTATCAGAAACAATTTCTTCTGATCTCAGGGATTTTACCAGTTATGAAAAAACAGGTTGTATCATGAAATTTCCTGTATATGGACCTGTATCTTTTGACCACTCAGAGTCTTCTCCTGACCAATTCATCCAGCTAATTGGTTCTTGATTGTATTCTTTCTTAAATCCAATTGTTAGAGATTTTGAACCATCATTTCCAGGCGCCTCTAACCATCTCATAGAAATGAGGTATTTCCCTGGAAATAATTTGATATTTTCCTTTCTCAAATCAATTGAGGTCCAGTCATTGCCAGCAGTAGAAATAGAACTAAAGGATTTTGTGGTTACAAGGATTTCTTTGTTTGGTCTCTTTGATGATGAGAATTCATATAGATTGATACTGAAAGGTGTTCCCCGCCAGCTGACGTTTCCGGATTATTCACAAACTTGACAGGATGAAGTATTATTTGAAGACTTTATGAAGTTCCTGTCGTTGACAGAAAAAAAAAGAAGATGCTCTCTACGCCAATAGA
>NZ_QQPQ01000120.1 GCF_003346715.1 Oceanispirochaeta sp. M1 | reverse complement strand
TCATAGTACAAGGATATAACTTGCATCAATCCCGCTCTTTTCAACTTCTGCAAAAGTGGGGAATTCCGGTCTGCAACTTTGGGGAATTTGCTTTGCAACTTCGTCCTATTTCAGTATGCAACAAACAGCCAATATAGGTAACGGTGTTGGGAATATCAAGTGAACCGGAAAACGTATTACCACTCTGCCAGGAAACATGACCGAATGCAAAATTACCTATTTCCAGAAGGCCGTCAGGTAATGCTAATTGACCTTGAAAATTATTTAATCTAAAGGCGCTATATTCAATATATTTAACATTTGCAGGGATCGAGAGATTTCCAGTTAATGATTTATTATAGAATGAGTTTTCTCCAAGAACTGTAACCGGAAGCCCCTCAAGTACTGAAGGAATGACCACATTTGCCGTTCCAGTATTATTATATTCAATGATCCGAACTTCAGTGCCGTTATTAATCAGCTCATAATTCCATAGACCGGGCTCATATTTTGCATACAGCTCGATATCATCTGATACGGTTCGACTTGTGACATCCCAGTATTGGGTCAGTCCGGCATCCAGATACCAATCTGCAAAGTTATACTCATTTTTATAAGGTTTTACAGGGGGCTTTATTGTCAGCCCTTCAAATACATATTGGGTGTCTACTGAAGTGCCCCCGACTGTATTAAATAGTACTTTATAAACAGGCCGATCGCTCCAACATGCATACAGGGTCATATCCTGCAATAGAATATTCTCTGAGAAAACCCACGGCTCGGTCAGACTGCGATCTATGTACCAGCCGGAAAAGAAATAACCTGTTTTCGTTGGAGATACAGGTTCCGTAATAGTTCTACCGCCAAGGACATAGAGAACGTCTACATCAGATCCACCATTACTTTCAAATGTCACAAAACAAAGCGATGGTGTCAGTAGATCCGCATATAGAGTTAGATCGCCGTTTACAACATCTACAGGAAAATCCCACTTATAGCCATGGTTAGTACTATCCAGATACCAGCCTGTAAAGATCCTATCATTGGGTACTGTAATTCCCGGATCAAAGATAAATTCACCTGATTGTACTTCTACAGAACTATAAAGCTCATTATCCAGATAAAAATTAACAGTATAGCTGTCATTATCTTCATCAGTATTTTCCAAAGGATCTGAAGGTTGATTACAAGAGAACAACAATCCGATAATTATGATTAATAAAAGATTCTTTATCATGCTCAATACCTTTCTAGTTGTTTTCATAATAACCAGCCTTTGCTATTCGCGGAATATGTCAACATAGTTGAAGTGTGCTCTTTGAAATAATGATAAAATTTAACTGGCGAATTTCCTTTCTTTTTCTGCTTTTATTTTAATCCTTGTATCTGCAGATGGATTTAGGTAAACAACGT
>NZ_QQPQ01000119.1 GCF_003346715.1 Oceanispirochaeta sp. M1 | reverse complement strand
ACTCAACTTTCGCAGTTAATTTTGCCATATAAATCCTCTCAAAGAATCCGGTAAAGATTCCATCAATTTATCCAATATCCTATTGATATAATCTTCTGCCAGAAACAGTTGATTTTCCATAATTATTTTAATCTGCCTGAAAAGTAATACCAGTGCTTGAACAAGAGTAATGTCTTTGACTTCATCGCCGTACTCAAAAAACAGGTCTCCAAATGATTTTTCATCAGTGCTCATTCTCGATGAATCACAGATCATAATATATCGTAAAAAAACTATTGTGGTGTGGGCAATTAACATATCATAGGTTCGTCCCTGAAACTCCTTTGCTAATTTCAGATAGGATTTTATCATCTTAAAAAATACTTCAATATCCCATCGCTTTCCATAAATCCGAATAATTTCTTCATCTGATAATTTATCATCTGTGCAGATTAACGAAATCCAATCGGATTTCTTATTGCGGTTTTTTAAAAATAAAATCTTTACAGGGATCAAATTTCCATCCTTTTTCTCCAGTAATTCAGCAGAAACAGAATAACTATCCATCCCTTTTTTCCATGAGGTTTTTATCATGGAAAACAATTCTTTAAGATTGACTGTTCTATCATTGTATCGATATCTGATATTTGGCATCTTTTTTAACATGGCAATAATATTGACCTCTTCTCTGACGAAAGATGCAATTGTTTTAGGAAATGCAAACCAGCTGTCAAACAATAAATACTTGAACTCCAAGTGTTTATCTTTCGCCTCTAGTACCATTTCCATTAATAATTCCACTTTACTTCTTGTTGCATTGATCCGTCTTAAATATCCGGGACTGTCTTTCTCTTCGATATCCTTCGGTTTTACGAGAATCTTTTCCTCTTTTCTTGAAGATAGCAGGCGAAAAGAAATTGGGATAAAGCTGAAACCATCTGACCACCCTAAAGTTAGAAGGCTGAAACCTTTTTTATACTTATTGTCAGTGTGATCGTGAACTCTGGATAACAATTCCACATTTTTACTTTTGGATCTATCAAAAAATGAATCATCTACTATCAAAACCTTTTCCCTCAGATCTGAGGTTAGCCGGCTAATTTTTTTGACTATACTGAAAGTGACTAGCGATAAAAATTTCTCCCAGTTAAATCTGGGTTCATTTAATAAACGGTATACCGCATCTTTTCCCTCTGCAGTATCTTCTCTATTCACCTTTTTGAATTGATACCAGTTCTTACCATAGAAAACCAGAGAGAAAATTAAGGTTAAAATCCTAAATACCGGGATTCCACGAACTTTTATGATTCCAGATTTTTGTAAATTTCTATAAATGCTATTTTCTTTCATAAATTTGTCTATTCTTGTTGTGGTGCTATTCTCAAGGATTTGATTCTCTATTACAGTATTATTCATGGCAGTTTTGCTCCGATAATTTTAAAAATTTGGTTATTTTATTATATTTTATCTGAGCAATCTTGCCTATTTCTTTTTATTGAAAGGAATTAACAACTGCGAAAGTTGAG
>NZ_QQPQ01000118.1 GCF_003346715.1 Oceanispirochaeta sp. M1 | reverse complement strand
GTTCTATTGGCGTAGAGAGCATCTTCTTTTTTTTTCTGTCAACGACAGGAACTTCATAAAGTCTTCAAATAATACTTCATCCTGTCAAGTTTGTGAATAATCCGGAAACGTCAGCTGGCGGGGAACAATATAGACAAAAAAGGAGAATAATATGGATTGGTTTATTGGAAACTATAAATGGATCTTCAGTGGTATTGGTGTAGCTGCTATTAGCTTTTTTTTTATTAGGAAGTCTGTTATTCAGAAACAGAAATCAGGAAATAATTCAAAAAGTATTATGGCAGGAAGAGATATTACATATGTGAATAAGGATAATAATGATTAAGCAAACACAAAAATCTGGAGATCAATCAGAAAACATATCTGCTGGTCGAGATGTGGTTAAGGTTGGATTGTCTTTAGAAGAAGCAAGAACAGTCGCTATAGGTGTATATAATGAAAATATCTATAAACTTGTTGGTATCGCTCAAGATATTATAGAATCAAGAGTACATGATTTCACAGAAAAAGCATTAAATAGTATTATCTCTGAAAATCCTGAGAATTTAGTATCATTATGTGATCCTGATTTTCAAAGTGCATTTTATGAAGCACAAAAAACTTATGTTAAAAGTGGAAATGAGTCACTAGAACAGAATTTACTAATTCTTCTTAAGGATCGATCAAATAAAACTAATACTGATTTCCATAGAATTGTTTTAAATGAATCGATAAATACAGTTTCCAAATTAACAGATAGACAGTTAAATATCCTTTCAATTGTCTATTTTTTTGATTTTGCTAAGATGAATATACCTATAAACTTCGATATCTTTTGCCATGAGTTAGAAAAAATAGTTTTACCCTTAACAAGTAATATTATTGTGAATAGAAACGATTTTTTACATTTTGAATATACAGGGTGTGGATCAAGAAACCAATCAAGATACAATTTATTAAGTCTTATAATAGAATCATATAGAGGCTTATTTCTAAAAGGTGTTGAGCGAAGACATCAAAACGATATTTCATATTTAGAAGAAAATAATCTTATTATTCCATGCATTAACAATCCCGAATTAATTCAAATAAATGCACTTTCATTAGCAAATTTAAATACAAAACTTGAAGGTTTACCTTTTAGTGAGAATCAAAAACAAGCAGCAAGAAATTTTTTTAATAATACACATCAAATTGATTTACAAGAAATAAAAAATAGAATCATTTCAATAAAACCGTTTATGCTGAAAGTCTTTGATTTGTATGAACAGTTAGAACTAAACCAATTATTCTTAACTAGCATTGGAATTTCATTAGCAGCGAGTAATATAGAACGATTATCAGGAGTTAAGACAAATTTGGAAAAGGTACTACAATGAGCTATATAACGAGCTTTTGAAGCAGTCAGTCGGGATGTCATGATCCTTGGTGCGCCTTGAAGCGTACATTTTATATACCAGTGGGTGTAAGTCCCTCCCGGACAATTTTCCATTTATCCGGAAGTAATAAGGACAGCTGATTCCGTGAGGA
>NZ_QQPQ01000117.1 GCF_003346715.1 Oceanispirochaeta sp. M1 | reverse complement strand
CAGCCCCCAATTTTCATGTTCATATTTCGGCACAGCCATCTACTATTTGTTGTACTATGAGTATTCAGATAAGTCCTCAGATTATCAATCAATCTTGATTCAGACTTCTTGGACGGAACAACATTCCAGTATTTAAATGGTCGCCCTTGTTTATCCCTGTCATACCTGAATGTGAAACCAAGAAAATCAAAAGGTTCAAGACGGGCTTTAACAAGCCTGCTCTTTTCAACATTGATTTCCAATTCCAGTTTATCAAGAATACCAGCTGTATATTCCAACACAGAATCCGGAATAAATTTACCCATCAGAATAAAATCATCTGCATAGCGAATAATTTTAACTCCTTTGCGCTTATAGATTCCATTCATCCGGTTCACAGCTTTATCCAAGATATTCAGATACACATTGGCAAGTAGTGGACTGATGACTCCTCCTTGAGGAGTACCTGTCTTATTCTTCCTACCTCCGTTAACATTCCCATCATTATCTTTAATGGGAGCTTTCAGCCACATTTTAATCAGATGAAGAACTTTCTTATCTGCTATTCTCACAGCAAGAACCTTCATGAGTTTGTCATGAGGAATCGTATCAAAGTAGGAACTCAGATCTGCATCAAATACATGATCTCTTCCCTCTTTCAAGTTCTGCTTTATAGCCCCTATAGCCTTATCGGCGGACATTTTCGGCCTGAACCCGTAGGATTGCTCCTGAAAATCAGCTTCAAATATTGGCTCTATTATCATCTTACATGCAGCCTGGATAACACGATCTTTGATTGTGGGAATTCCAAGGGGTCTTTGTTTTCCATTGGCCTTAGGGATAAACACCCTTCTGACCATCATGGGTTTATAGGATTCTGTTTCCAGTTCCTCCCTGATGGATTTTAGAAACTCATCGGCACCCTCACGCTCAATTCGAGTAAAGTCAACACCATCAACACCGGGACTGCCCCCATTACGTTTACACCGTCTATAGGCTTCTCGCAGTACATAAGGCAGTCTTATCTTGTCGTACAATACATAAAACCTAAAAGATTCCTCCTGCTTGGCTTTTCGATATAGTTTCCTCTGAAAGTCTCGTACTCTTTCATCATCACTCATTTGTGATTTTCTTTTCATTTCTAGAGACTCGCTCAATTTGAAAATACTCCTCTCTTCGGAAACATTATCTGTTCCAATGCCCCTTCGCTCCTGAAAGGTTATGTTGTCCTTTCGATCAGCACTACTATGGGCATATCCGACTTCTTACATATCTGGTTTTCACTTCGGGATTACCTTATAGAAAACCATTTAAGATCACCGATCCTGATATATAAGACCTCCCTTGTTCATACACATACCCTTTAAATACATGTCGCCATTACGACCCCGGCAGTCCTGATTGATGCATATTTCCATTTCTTCTCAATCAGTTATAGGTTTCGCTTGTTCTTGACCATCTCACCAACTGCATTAATAACGTCACTAACGAGGCTACTCTGTGTTCACTTACGTTACGACCTGTATTCTGTTTCAAAAGAGCTTCAACTTTCATCCTCACGGAATCAGCT
>NZ_QQPQ01000116.1 GCF_003346715.1 Oceanispirochaeta sp. M1 | reverse complement strand
TAAATAGGGCTTACTGAAAAAGTCTTTCAGGCAACCCTAGTTCTCCTGATTTTGAATCTTTCTTCAATTTCTCTCATTTCTTTGGAACACATTTTGTCCAAGTTCATGACAAATATTGAAAGGAAGATCTCCGTTTCACTGGTAGATTGTAATTTTGATTTTATCAACCCCAAACCATACTTTCTTTTTGCAACACCAATACATCCTTCAACTGCGATCCTATCAACATCATCCTGATACCGTTGCTTTGATGCTGCTTTCAATTCCTCTTTATTTTTCTCAGTTTCTTTTGGGGGACGGCCAAGAGGTTTTCCCGTCATCCGAATATCCCGATCTTTACAATATTTTCGATTCTCTCGATTCTGGTAAATCTTATCCGCATGAACAGATTCTGGATAATAACCATATCGTTCTTTGTATTTTTCAATCTGATAAATCAAATCACCAGCTTCATTGAAGTTGGCCCATGAAAGATGGTCTATAAAACTGAACCCATCTGACAAACTGATAGACACTTTTGCTCCAAACTCTACAGGAGTTCCAGCCTTTCCACGAACGATCGGTCTGATGTGAGGCTGGGTAACACTTACGATCCTGTGATCTACTTTTCGCTCATTCCGTTCATACATCTGACGTTGTTGCCTATACAGATCTTTTACCACTGCGAAGCGGGCTATAAGTCGGCAAGGGACTTCAGTATCAATCCTGTTAAACATACGTTCAATGTGCTTAATATTTCGTCTCAGATAATTTAACTGCTTTCTGAGCGCTTTTCTCCTCACACTGTGCCCAGGTCTCCGTTTCTTCGTATAGGCAATAAAATCTTTATGAGCCACCTGTCTGTAATCCCTTGGTTTTTCTTCTTTTTTCTCAGTATCCAAAGGATATAGAAAATCAATAATTCGCTCTGTATTCTCACGGGCTTCATTCAGTAATGACATATCATTGGGATAGCGAATGTCTGAAGGACAACAAGTCGCATCCGCAATCAATTTCCCCTTATTTTTTAACTTTTTCCATTTTTCAGCTTCTTTCGGATTTTGCGGTTTTTTTTTAGTTCTTTTTCCTGGAATTCTCGAAACAAAATCTCATTGGCTTTCTGCATAATCTGTCCATTAAGCCTCTTCCGAAAATGGACCATTAAAGATGCATCAAATGGACGCTCTTCAATATAGCTTTCTAGACCAGTAAAATACTGAAGATAGGGGTTTTCCTTGATCTGAGCTACAACTTCCTCATCAGAAATCTGAAGTTTCTCCTTGATAATCAATGCCCCTAAGGCCATTCTAATTGATTTCGCTGGAGCTCCATTTCCGGTGGAAGAAAATTGTTTGGCGTAATCAGATTCAATCTTATCCCAAGGTATTTTATTGCTTAAAATCACCCATCTATTTGTTTCATCCAGGTGTCCTCCGAAAGGAAGGTAGAAATCCTCTATTTTCTGCTGTTCTTCAGATTCTTCTCTGTACATACTCACCTCAGCTGCAAAGGTTTTCGGTAATTTCTACCGTTATTCATGCATCTGAAGTCATTATATTAATGAATAACTCCTTTGTAAATTTAAACTTAGGATTTATTCAGCAGGCCCTAAATA
>NZ_QQPQ01000115.1 GCF_003346715.1 Oceanispirochaeta sp. M1 | reverse complement strand
CGGAATGTTTCAACATAGTTGTCACAACTTTTGATTTTTTTATGCTGAAATCAGTTGCTTCTTAGTCTCTAATGAAGGGTTCAGATACACATATTTCTGATCCTCCCAAATTTTTCGATAATTACTCCACCGCTCTGGTGTATTACTAATTGCTTTACTTATGACCCGATTCCTTTTCTCCATTATTTCTGACCCATCACCACAGTGTCTTTGGGCTGGTGAAATATATGAAATTCCCGAATGTTTATGCTCGTTGTTATACCAATTCACAAAATCTGCTATCCATGTACGAGCATGATGCAAATCTTTAAAATGCTTTGGATATCCGGCCGTATATTTTAGAGTTTTAAACAGAGATTCAGAATAGGGATTATCATCACTGACCCTAGGCCTAGAAAAAGATGGTATTACTCCCAATGCATACAATGTCATAATCATGGTACCACCTTTCATGGGATGACCATTATCAGAATGTAGCCTGATCCCTTCCAGTTTATGAATGATTTTCAGCCTTCTAAACATTTGCTCTGCTAGCACCGATGATTCAGATTCGTGTATTTCCCAACCGACAATTTTACGGCTCCAGACATCAACGATCATATAGCAGTAGAAAAAGATTCCATTCACATCTGTTTTGAGAAATGTAATATCCCAACTCCAGACCTGATTGGGACCTGTAGCTGCTAACTCAGGTGGTTTATTCTGCTTTCTTGCAGGGTAACTTCTTCTTCTGTGGTGAATCATGTCTGCATCTCTCAGGACCCTGTAAAAAGTACTCACAGATGCAATATATATTCCTTCATCCAAAAGAGTTACAACGATCTGATATGGATTACAGTCTACAAATCTGTCTTCACAGGCAATTCTGAGAATCTCTTGACGCTCATACTCTGTAAGCTTTCTTTTAACCTTCTTCACTGATCCTTTTCTTTTATCACCACAAGAAAAATCATTCCACCTATGATATGTCCGGACAGATATATCCATTACATCACAGGCTTTTGATTTTCTGGCTCCAGTTGATATGGCTTCATCAATTAATGAAACCGAAAGATCTTTGAGGTCCTGAGGAATTAATCGTCCTCGTCGCCCCCCAATAGAGCATCCACTTTTTTTTTAAGAGTTAGTAAGGCTGCCATTTCAGCCAGGGCTTTATCTTTACGAGCAAGCTCTTTCTCAAGCTTTTTAGTCTTAAGCTTCAATTGGCGATTTTGTTCTTGGATGGTCTTTTCTTTTTCTGTCATAGACTGCCGCAGCTCCTGTTCCCAGAGGGATAGATGTTCACTGTGAAGACCATTCTTTCTGAGCCAATTTCCTATCTCATTTTTTGAAATTGATCGGCTCTCTAAGAGGAGGGACATCTTTTCTGAAATGCTCCTCCGATCTGGTGATAACTCTCCAGCAGCTGCATCCAGTGTACCATCTTTAGCCTTGGCAACCCAATTCCTAATTGTTTGATTTGAGATTCCTTCTTCCCGGCATACCTGGGCAATAGGTCTACTTTCAGGGGGAAGTACTTTCCGTAAAATGCTGTTTCGAAATCCTGTACTATACTTACTCAATATGTTGTCCTCCGTATTAAATACTGTGACAACTATCTTGAACTATAGGG
>NZ_QQPQ01000114.1 GCF_003346715.1 Oceanispirochaeta sp. M1 | reverse complement strand
TGTCACTAATCGCAATACTGACCCCTCAGTTTTCGATATGCTGACCCCTTTCACCTATATCATAAACGGCCATACTTTTTAAAGAGCCTTCCGGTATGATTTCCCTTTTATAATTACCCTGTGAGCATTATGAAACAACCGGTCAAGCAATGCGGAACAAACCACCGGTTCTGAGAACAATTCATGCCAATTTTCTAGAGGTCTGTTACTGGTAATAATTATGGAACCCTGTTCACATCTCTCAGAGATAATCTCATTAAGAATACTCAGAAGATGGTTTGGAAATGCCTGCAGGCCCCAGTCATCGAGTATGAGTAAATCAGGTTTAATAAACATCTTCAATTTTCTACTTTCTGAATTATCCGCTTTTCCTGAATGAATTATATCCAGCATCTTTTGTGTTCGTGAAAAGATTACTGACAATCCTTTCACACAGGCTTCATGAGCAATAGCTTTTGCCAAACAAGTTTTCCCGACACCGGTCGGACCTACCAATAAAAGGTTTTCATTCCTCCGCACAAACTCACAACCGGCCAATTGTAGAATCTGTTGACGATTGATGTTGTGATTGAAGTCAAAATCAAACTCCACTAGCCTCTTGTATTTCCCGAGATTCGCCTTCCTGATGGTTGTCTCCTGTTTCTTCTGTCTACGACGATCAATTTCATCTTGTGTCAGGAGAAGAAGAAAGTCTGCATAACTCATTTTTGACATGACAGCCTCGGACTGGCGCTGCTCAAAATTCTCATAGATGGAGGAAAGGCGAAGTTGCTTCAGGTTCTGTTTAATTTGCGTATGTGTTTCCATGAATGGTCTCCTTTTTTATTAGCTCATCCATATCCCTTGCATAAGTCGCTGACAAGGGCTTTTCCGTAATGAAGGCAAAATCGGTTTGCTTATCCAGTTTCCCTTCCAGGATGGTCTTTATGCTTCCATACGAGTAGTTGCCATAGTAGATGGCACGTTTACAGGCTGCTTCAAGACGCTCTGAATCATATTTCTTTTGAAGACGGATAATATTCTGCGCGGAGCGTAGGTTCCTGATCGCCTCCCTGTTTAAAAGAGAGTGCACGATCTCATGTGTGTTGATACCAATTTTTAATGCTTCAACAAGGCAGTAATCTGTATCCCACTCCATGTATTTTCCAATGTCTGCTGGATAGTGCTCCTTTTTTGTTCTCCTTTTCCCAGCGGAAACAGGGAAATGAACGGCAACCAGCTCATTCTCATAGAAAACAGCCACCTGCGAAGCCGTTTTCCGGGCTTCTACCTGTAATCCCCGGAGGGTGTGAGGAACGCTGTAGTACGCTTTATCAAACTGAATATGGATATCCCTGCATACTTTGAGATTTTTCCACACCGGGCATTCAAAGCGTTCTGCCGGTAACAGACCTAGGGCATGTTTCTCATATTTTTCAAACAGTTCTATTGGTTTTTGTCTGGTGGTTCCATGGATTCTCTTTCGAGCAGTAGACTCATTCCATTCAGTAAGTTGCCTGTTAGCATCACTGAAATTCCTAAATTTACGCAATGGTATGAAATTATTCTTCACGTATTTGACGCCGGATTCCACCTTCCCTTTATGCTCTGGGACGCCAGGTAAACAGGGATCAAT
>NZ_QQPQ01000113.1 GCF_003346715.1 Oceanispirochaeta sp. M1 | reverse complement strand
TTTATATATAGTCCAATAATCTACGGAATTCAACATATGAAATATAATGATCTCCTGTTTTCTGAATTAATATGCTGTTTATATAGATATGAACCATCCAACTGATATTCCAATTGCAGAATGTGGGCTAAAAATATTGGATTTGTAGATACATACTTCAATATTCTCGAAAGCCCATTTTGATCACTAAATTGATTAAATCAAACACTATCTCCCTTTTGATAATTTTAAAAATCGTATAGATATGTCAACAAATAACTTCTTTTATCTTTATGAACTTATTAAGATGATCCTTATAATGATTACGACGATTTAATCAGACTTTTAATTTTCATTATTATTTTTACAAAAGAACTTGTGCGTAATACTCTTAATAGAAACCTAACACCAAGATAAAGGCCAACACCTTTTATCTTTAAAACAGAAATGTAGAAACCTATCTTCTTTAATTTTAGCTTGAATGATTTTAAGTTTCCCCAAGCGATTTTATCAAATAATACTTGTACAACAATATCTGCTAAGTTCTTGTATAGTATTCTTGACAGATTTCTATTCAAAGAAATATCATCACTAATTCTTATATATTGTGCAACTAACTCTATTCTTTGTGAATAATTAAAATATTCTGTCTCATCTTCAATAAACGATTTCCCAGGTTCTCCTTGATAACATGCAATGTCAGATCTTAAGATAGCCTCCTTTTGTCTGTTCAAGATCATTAAAACCATTACTTCTTGTGGATACATAAAATGTTTTTCATTTTTTATATATGAACGAAGTCGCTCAAAGTCAATTTCAGACTTTGAAAATAGCATACTCGACATATAAGGATGCTTTATTGCACATCTTTTATATGCTAAAGAACCTCTACATACTGTATCGTTATATTTACTGTAATAATTCTTATCTCCAATGGAATAAATACTTCCATAAATCAAGCCAAGATTAGATGATTCCAACAAACGTTCTTCGATAATAGAATCTATAAACTTAGGATTTACGAGATCATCATCACTCATTAAAAATACGAAATTACTTTTTGACTCTTCTACTACACGTAGTAAATTTAAAGCAAAACCACAATTTACACTATTTCTAATAATACGCAATCGATTATCAATGATAGAATTTAGAACATTCCATGTATCATCTTCTGAACCATTATCACAGACAAAAACTTCTATTTCATTTGATACAACTTCTAGTGAAGACAAGATGCATTTTAGAACCTTATCTGCTCTATTATATGTAGGAATACAAATTGACAATATTGGTTTACTCATATTTTATTAATTTCCTTCAAATAGTCACCTCCAATTCAAAAATATTATTTGGAACTATGTAAATATTTTGATTTTTTACATAAAATCTTAAAACTCTATCTAATATTATATCTTCATTACAAGTTATCGAAACACATTTCTAGTAATTAGAATTCCAATCTAATATTTTCTCTTCAATATATTTAACAATCACTTTACATAAACTAAAATGATACTGATGACTTAGAAACTAAGATCTTATAGTTTCACAGGTAAATAGGCTTACCTAAACTGAAAGACAGTTACTACAAATAACATTTGTAGAGCTGTAGAATGAAAATCGTTATGGATCGGCAACCCCTTTTAGGACACTATTTTCTCGGACATCAAAGTTTTGTATTCCACTGGTGTTAAATACCCCAGAGACCCATGAATCCTTTTATTATTATACCAATTTACATAATCATATAGTT
>NZ_QQPQ01000112.1 GCF_003346715.1 Oceanispirochaeta sp. M1 | reverse complement strand
TAACGAGACTGTAGAAAAACTACCTCTCAGATTTAAATTACTCTTCAAAACTAAGAAATTGCGGTTTTAATACTATCTCTTTTTCTTAACATAATATCAGCTGGTTAAACTGCTGTATGACCGCCTAATCGTTACTATGGGCTCTTATGCCTCTCTATCCTTAAACAGTCTCCATTACCTTCTTTTATGCACTGTACCTCTGTATTTTCCCGATATTATGCACCATGCAATACAGAAGCCATTGGGTGCTTACTTTCTCTTTTCCACGCAGAGTGAAACGGTTGAGCTTCTTTATTCCAGCAATATGACCGAACACCGGTTCCACTGTACTCATTCTTTTTGAGTATATGGCCCGACCGAATGGTGTATCGATTTTTGCCTTCATATCTGCAACTGGATTATTACCATTAGCATCTGAAGCTTCTTTTAAAATGGCAACCTGCCTAGCCTGAGTATGATCATTACGAATACACTTAGAACGAAGGGGACAGTCTTTGCAATGCTCAGCATACCCTTGGTAACCCTTTCCAATATACCTGCCTCCATTGCTCCTGAAATGAGGCGTCTTAAGCCACATCGGATGTTTAGCCGGGCAGATCAGGGTGTTTGTAACTGTATCCATAAAGAAATCTTCCGGCCTGAAATAATGCTTTCCTTTGTCAGGTTTCCAGTTAGCAACTTTCTTCTTATACTTACCAACATCCTGGAAAGCGATGTGTCTTTTTCTGAACTGGTTATCCGGGATATACGCATCGATACCCTTTTCACAGACCATCTGCATATTCTTTTTATTGTGGAATCCGGTATCTGCAGTAATGGTCACATGCTTGTAGATATCATCATCTATATGTGAGCATTTACAGCTTTCATCAATACCTTCCAGGATCTCTGAAAGGTGTCCAGACTCGTTTATATCGCCATAAGCATCGGCAAAGATAATCAGCTGGTGCTTGTCATCAACCGCTGCAATACCGTTATAACCTTGAAGAACACCATGACCTGTAGACATCTTGGCACTTTCATTGTCAACTACATTGCTCTTGATGGGCTGTTTCAAGCTTCCAATTCTTTCAACATTATTATTCAGCCATTCATAGATCTTATCTGATTTAGCCTGGAGCTTTTCTATGGCTCTGTTTTCTTTTTCTCTTTGAATCAGATCATCCCAGTTTTCATCTGTGCTTTTATGCTTTTGAATCAGGTAGTTTACCGATTTTTCAATTTTGGTGGTTTTGTTTAACAATTCTGCCTTGGTTCCACTCCACTCCTTGGAGCAATTGGATGAGATCTTACATCCATCAATGGCAAACATATTCTTACCGATGAGTCCCTGTGTGTAACACACAGAAATGATCATTGAAAAGAGAGAACTGCATTCTTGATGGCGAGAGGATATGAAATCTGCAATGGTAGTGAAATGTGGTCTGGAATCAGCGGCCAATGCCATGCAGACAATGTTTTCATGGCAGAGCATTTCAATTTTCCTACTGCTGTTGATTCCCTTTGAATAAGCAAAAAGAATGATCTTTAATAAAATGGCAGGATCATAAGCCGGTGCACCGGTTTCATCATTTTCATAATGATCTTCAAACACAGACATATCAATTTGGTGATCAATTAAATGGCATAGAGTGTACTCAAAAGTACCGGGTAAAATCTGCTTTTCAAAGCTCACGGGAATCATCATAGTCTGGTCATAAGAATACTCTTTGTATCTTGCCATAAGATGAACCTCCGTTTTCTAAATTTTACCATAGATTTCATGAGAACTGTTGAAAAGCTGGCTTTTTCTACAGTCTCAACG
>NZ_QQPQ01000111.1 GCF_003346715.1 Oceanispirochaeta sp. M1 | reverse complement strand
GGGGCTGTTGCAAAAGTAAAATTGTAACAGCCCTTCTTATTTCTAACTAACCATACCCCACCCAAAAGCTTCCCAACAGAAAAAAATGAGTACCATCTTCTACTTTTAGTGGGTTTTTCTGCTTGAAATTACTGAGCTCATGGTTCTCCAAAAAGACCTCTCCCTTCAGATGAATGTGAGACATCAATTTTATCTTTTTTAAGTATATTCTATGCCACTTCTTCCGGGAGAATGTAGCGAAAGGGGCTTCCTACTTCATCACGGGCAAGCCTGTTTCCCAATCGAACAGCGTTCATTGCCAGACACATCAGTAACCAATCAGTGTGGATTCCCCCCATCCCCGAATGCAGGAATCTACGGAAAGACCAATTTGCTTTGATTTGAGCAAAAGCACCTTCAGCCTGAATGCTTCTGTTAACACGAATCTCTACTCCCTCATCACTGGTTATCAATTTCAGAACCTGACGATGATATTCTCTGAGTTTATGATTTACCTGAACCTGTTTGTAAGAAGCCTTACTTCTTTTCATACAGGCAGAACGAGAAGGACAAGTCTTACATCCTCTCTTGCATCGATAAATGTGGGAAGTTGTTTCATATCCATACTGATTCTTGCGTTTCCGAATATATTGGTGCTCCAGTTTTTTACCTCGAGAACAGATAAAGCAGTCCTGCTCTGCATTATAGGTCATGTTCTCCTTCCTTCCAATATCATTTCTGTATGTTCGTTTTTTTGACTGCTCATACCCTTGGGGTTTGATATAGGCTGCAATCTGATGGTTTTCCAGGTACTCATAGTTCTGCTGGCTGTCATACCCACTATCGGCACAATACTTTGAATACTTCCATGGTAAGGATTTATGCATATGATCCAAGGCTGGTACCATAGTGGCGTAGTCTGTACGGTCGGCGCTGGCATAGCTACCGACAATGTACCCGCTATCAACCAGAACCTGCAGGTTATAGGCAGGCTTGAGTTGCCCATTACGCATATAGTCATCCTTCATGCGCATGAAAGTCGCATCCGGATCTGTTTTGCTCATGCTATTACGTCCGTCCATGGATCCCAGATAGTCCTCATAGTTCTCAAGTTTTTCCTTGTATTTAAGAGCATCCCGATAGAACTTTTGCACATCTGAAAGGTGATGGCCACGTCCTGTTTTTTCAGGTGTCAGAGCCAAGCCTGTTCCTTTTAAGCTTTCTATCAGAGAATTCAGCCCAATATGACAATCGTCCACTTCCAGATTCCAGCAGTACAGCCGATTGGCTTCCGCTATCAGAGTTTCAATATGCCTATGAAGCTTTGCCAGGTTCTTTGTTGTCGCCTTCTTCCAGACGAAGCTGTAACGCCCTGCTTTTGACTCCATCTTAGTGCCATCCTGGTAGATAACATCCTTTTCCAGCTCACCCAATGAATCAAGGCGTTTGGCTACTTGAAAGAAAAGACCATCAATAGCTTTTTCATGACGGCGTATAAAACGATCGAAAGTTGTATGATCGGGAACCTTCCTGTCCTTGAGAATCTGAAGAAGAAAGATATCTCGCTTACATAAGCGTTCTACTTCACGGGAACTGAATCTACCCTGGATTCGTGCATAGATTATTATGAGCATCATTGTGTAGGGATCAGCGGCATGCGGACGTCCGGATTTCTTCTTGGGAAGGTGAAAATCACTGTAATCAAGGTTTTGTAACAGTATTAAAAGCGCAGCTTCATGATCGGTTACCTCAAAGGGAATCGATATGTTTAAATCCAGGAATAATTGCTGATGTTGTGAAAATGATGTAAGATTCAACACGTGCTCCTTTTAATTGTTTGTCGTTAAACAAATAGTAGCACGTTGGGACCGCTTTGCGGTCCCTTTTTGTAGTAGGTCAGGTTCTATTCAATATATACATAATTAAAAAGGGCTGCTGCTTTAGTCTATTAGACTTTTGCAACAGCCCC
>NZ_QQPQ01000110.1 GCF_003346715.1 Oceanispirochaeta sp. M1 | reverse complement strand
CAGAAGATATAGAATCCTGACTCAGCTTTTCAGGGCCTGCCAGAATTGAATCCTTATATAAAGCGCAGAAAAACCTGTCCTTTCCGTCTAGGTCAAAAAGATAAGAATTAGATTTAAAAATATCAGAAAAACTTGAGTTAAAAATCAAATATCCTTCTATTAGATTATTGTATTTTATATCACTAACAAAGACCACATTCCTATCTTTATCCTGGAACTGAATCCAGTTATCATTTTTTGTTTTATCGATTAGTTCAGGAAAATATGGCAAATTTTCACCAAATTTATAAGAAGTATCTGTACTGTATATAACCATACCGTCAAAAGCCAACAGAAGAAAATCTCCGGAAATGTTGTGAATATTCATATCCTCCATAAAATCCGGCAGGTAATATCCTGTATTATCAGGATCCATTACAGCATTTACTAATGTAGCTGACCCGGCAGTATGGTTAAGGTCATTTAAATAAACTTCAATGCTCTGATCAAATGCCCTGACAATTATCTGTATCCGTTCCTCGTTATCACTTTCTACAAGGGTTCTTATCTGCCTTTCAGTAATCCCGAGAAACAGAAGTACAAGAATGATCATCGCGACCCCAAAACTGAAAAAACTATAGAGCCAGGTTCGGCCCGCTATACTGTTGAGTCTCCATTTTCGTTTCATGATTATTCATCCACCAGCCTGATACCGCCTTTTTTGGTATATTCCGCCATCTTTAAATCCTGTAACCCCAGGGCTTCGTGGGCAAAACTATCCTCTTCTGAATATTCACGAAAAGGCTTTGTATAGATTTTTACCAACCCTTGTACAGGAGTTGTTATGTTTTCAAGTGCATCCCTAAGAAGCCTCCTGGTTCTGATTATGTCCTCCGAAATCTCTATCTGATTTAAAGCAGAAATTAATATTCTTGTTAAATCATAACTATGAATAAAACCGCATGGCGCCTTTATATCTTCCGGTTCAATAATCTCAGGAAACATCAATGAAGCCCGGTTGAATACATCAATAGAAAAAGGGGATTGTTCCAGATCCAAAAAGGAAAATGATGTTTGAATGAATCTAAGATCTACAATATCAACAAGCACTTCCGGTCCAAGTGTTTCAAAAAAACTACCACCTGTTATTCCCCAATGACTCCGGATTGGCAATCTTTCTTTAATATCTCTTTCTGCCATAGCTTTTATAAATGTAATTCCTTCCGGCGCATTTGCAACCATGAAAATAACATCCACCTCTTTGGAATATATTTCAGTAAGAATTTCTCTGGCTCCATTTTCACCGATGTTCCAGTTAAACCAGATTATACCAAGAGGTGCCAGACCTCTTTTTTCCAATGCAGTTATCATAGAGGATTCATTGGACCGTCCCCATGGGGTATCCTCAAGTAGTAGAGCAGGTTTTTTAAACCCTTCCTTATCTACAGCATAAGCAGTGATAATTTCCCCTGCTCTGGTATCATCCACTGATAATCTGAAAATCCAGTTTCTCCCGCTGCTGTCAGTTGTTCTGGTTATTGGACCGGCTGCAGCCCATGGATCCAGTAGAAGAATCTCCTTTTCATTCATATAGTCGAGATTTGAAAGAACCGGAGGAGAATGAAGACCGCTGAATACAGCCAGTCCATTCGGATCATTGACAAATTCCTTAAGATGCAGTGCACTTCGTCTGGAACTACCGTGATGGTCTCTAATAACAAGCTCAATTTTATAATCATTAATCTTATTATTTATCTCGGAAAGAGCAAGCCTGACCCCCTGTTCTATTGATATACCGGAAGCCTTAGCACCAGTCCTGTCCGCATCAATGTAAATATTGAGAACCCCACCAGAGCCTGCAAACACAATATGAGTGTAAAAAAAGAGCTGTAGAATAACAAGACTTACAAATAACATCATTTTTTTCATTTGAACCCCCAAATACTAATTGACTCAACTTTCGCAGTTAATTTTGCCATATAAATCCTCTCAAAGAATCCGGTAAAGATTCCATCAATTTATCCAATATCCTATTGATATAATCTTCTGCCAGAAACAGTTGATTTTCCATAATTATT
>NZ_QQPQ01000109.1 GCF_003346715.1 Oceanispirochaeta sp. M1 | reverse complement strand
CTTCATTATTTCATCGGTATGAACTGGCCTCAAAATGGAGATGAGAAAACATCGGTTTATGCCTCCGATTTTCCTTTTGGACTTGATACAAGTTAGGAGACTGCACCAACAGGAGGATAAACAGTGGATAATGGTCTTGATTGGCAGGAAATATCGGAAGAAAAATATGAAGCGTATCAAAAGCGGCTAGCTCTCGTGGAAACTCTTATCGATGACGGGATAGATGAATTAACGAAGAAGGAGATCCGCCAGGATTTTTGTCGATTTTATGAAATCAGTGATAGGACTGTTCGCAGTTATCTCAAGAGATACAAAGATGGCGGGGCACAGGCTTTATTATTCTATCGTAAAAAGAAGAAGTCACCCCGTTTGAAAGAAGAGTTGTTACGAAGCAAGATAATGTCACTACTGGAGGAGCTTCCCACAAGAACAGTACCTCGTTTAAGGCGACTTATTTCTCAGGAAGAAGAACTGGCGCCTCTGATCGCAAAAATTTCGGATCGAACAATATACCGCTTTTTAATGGAGAACAATCTCTCTCAAAGGCAACGATACAGGATGTTAAAGGAAAATGGACGAGAACGGTATCATCAATTTCAGGCATCCCATTCCATGAAGCTTGTCCAGGGAGATGCTCGTGATGGCATCTGGCTGAAATGTCCGGATGGCGAGACTCGCAAGACCTACCTTTTCGGCTGGGTTGATGATTATTCGCGGAAAATCTTGTCGGCAAAGTATTACTTTGATGAAAAGCTCCCTCGTATGGAGGATTCATTTAAAGACATGATACTACGCTGGGGGATACCAGAGAAATGCTACCTCGACAATGGTAGTGTCTACATTTCCCGTCAATTTGCGGCTGTCCTTCGGGATCTGAATGTCAAAAAGATACACCATAAGCCTTATCAAGCATTTTGCAAGGGTAAAGTTGAGGCGGTAATGAAAACTATTAAACATGATTTTCAGGAAGAGGCCCAAAAGGCGGGTTTTTCTACCTTAGTTGAACTCAACTCCGCTCTTCAAGCCTGGATTGAGATGGATTACAACATCCGGCTACACACATCCACCGGAGAGGCACCCACCAGGAGGTTTAGCGATGGACTACCGGAATCTCATGCAAGGATCGAAGATCTGCAGTGGTTTTACAATCTCTTTCTCATCCGTGAAACCCGAACAATTACCAAGTATGGACGGATAAAACTTAACAGAAATGAATATGCCGTAAAATCTGTAGCTCATGGGAGTGTTGTCGAGGTTCGCTATGATCCCTTTGATCTGAAAAAAGTTTTCCTGTTTGAGGATCACAAATGTACGGAAACACTTCAACCGGCAAAATTAAACTGTGTCAGAGCGGAAAAGATACCAGAAGAAAGTTCGAAGTCTGAAAAACAGGTTTCTGAGGCGAGTGCCCTTTATTTCCAAAAGCTTAGGGAACAGCACTTGAAAGCTCAAAAAACAGGATCGATACCTGCATATGCAGAATTAACAGGAGAAAAATAATGAAAAACGTACTGGATTTTTACGGATTGTCAAAGATGCCCTTTGGTAAAGATATCCCTGTAGAAGATATATTCGCAACAGAACAGATAAAAAATACAACAGCAATGATTAAGCTCGGTCTGGCGGATGAAGATATCATCCTTCTCACCGGGCCTGTCGGAAGCGGAAAGTCCGTAACACTACGAACATTTGCCAGCGGTCTGGATCAGAATAAATTTACACCTATCTATTTGAGAGGAAATAATATGACCCAGGCTGAACTCTATAAATTCATTCTACAAGAGATGAAAATTGAAGCCCCCCGTTCCCTTATCAAAGTGAAGACTCTGTATTTCAAAACCGTGATTGAGGCCACAAAAAAGCCGGTAGTCATTATTGATGATGCCCAAGATATGTCTGATGAAGCGCTTCTGGCGATAAAGGCTATGGTTAATTTTGATCAGGATTCAATAAGCCGGATCTGTTTTATTCTGGTGGGTCAGCCGGAACTCAGGCAGACAATCAGCTTCAGTCATTTTGAATCACTAAGACAACGTATTAAACTAAGTGTACATCTGATGGGCATGAACCTAGAAGAAACCTGTGGGTACAT
>NZ_QQPQ01000108.1 GCF_003346715.1 Oceanispirochaeta sp. M1 | reverse complement strand
ATGGTAACCAACAGTGTGTCCATACTGGCATGCCTGAAATCCTAGAGCGGTTCCTATGAAACTTTTACCAATACCAGTGGGTCCTGTCAGAAGAATATCTTCACTCCTTTCAATCCAAGTACAATCGGCCAGCCTAACCATCTGATTTTTATCAAGATTTCGAGCCTGTGTATAATTCAGTTCTTCCATTGAAGCCTGATAACGAAACCTGGCAGCTTTTATCAAACGCTCTAAGCGCCTGTTGTGTTTATCATCCCATTCATTATCCACCAGATGGGAAATTGCTTCATCAATTGTCAGATCCATCCTTTTTCCAGTCTCTAGTAGAGCCTGATAAGCTTTCGCCATCCCAAAGAGTTTCATATGTGCTAATTTTGTAATTGTTTCCTGTGTACTGTTCATTTATTATTCCTATTGGTAATTAGATTTTCCCCGGACATTTTTATGGATGATCGGGAAGGTTAAGGTATTTGGATCAGTATCGTTTTGTTCTTTTTGACTGCTTATTTCAGCGAGGTACAATCGAATCTCACGGCTATTTACTCGGTCATAATTTAACGCCATTCGGCAGGCCAGATTCAAATCTTCAGGTGAGTGTTTTTTAGCCTGAGAAAGAATACCGATACAGGCTTTGTAGGCTTGCTCTTTATGTCTCTTGGATTTGAGCATGTACTCAATCACCATTAAGGTTTCTGCTCCAATTGCGCCAGCCCATTTCACAAATTTCTCAGAGGACCAGGAATTCACAAAGCGGTGATGCCGGGGCATATGCTGCTCTAAGGTCGTATAACCACCGGGAGTTTTATTCCTCCTGTGTTGGACAACTCTTTGATTATCTGCATATACCGCGATATTCCGGTCATCGAAGACAACCCGAACATTCTGACCTTTTAATTGCCAGGGAACACTGTAGTAGTGTTTATCTGCAGAAAGAATAAAATGATAATCGGGAGCTACTTTGTGACGTTCAAAGCATTTTATCGGGTAAGATTCAACAGGTAATTGTCCAAGAGTTTCTTTCTCTATTTTTTCGAAAAGATCTCTTCTTGATATACCCAGTTTTGATAGTTTTCGGTTATTATGTAGTTCCAGTTGCTCCCAGAATGCATTATTCAATTCATCCAGAGAGTAAAAGGTCTTGCCGTACAACGGGGCGAAAATTCGTTGGTAGACAAGGGTTACAGCATTCTCGACAAGAGCTTTGTCCCTGGGCTTGTAGGCACGGGCCGGGACAATGGCTGTGCCATAATGTTCAGCAAAGTCATCAAATAATGGATTGATTTCAGGTTCATATTTATCAGCCTTCAACACCGCACTTTTCAAATTATCCGGAACCAATGCTTTGGGCACTCCTTCAAAGAAACGCAATGCTCTCTCTGTAGAGCGGACAAAATCTTCATTTTTCTGACTCTCAGAAGCCTCTACATATAGAAGCTGGCTATTCCCGAGTATCGCAAGATACACTTCCGGTTTCCATTCCTTTCTTGTTATGGGGTCAGTTACAGGAAACTTTTCACCAGTATAATCCAGGAATGCTTTATCGCCGGGGTCATGGTTCTGGTGCATCCTTACATCCTGAGATTCTTCCCATATTTGGATGTAGTAGCAGAATTGAGTATACTGATATCCGTCTTTGTGCTTCCCGATATATTCATTCCAGAGAAACTGTTTTGTCATCCCTTTCTTCCGGAGCCTTAAGGCGTATTCAGGAATTAATTCCTGCAATTGAATTAAATGGGGATTCTGTTTTTCTGTGTTGCTTTTCAGCATTTCCTTCATATCAGAATCACTTAGTTTTTCCAATTCAGCGTATGCCGTTCCCGAACTTTTAAACCGTGAGATGTAATGGGAAACTGTTGTTTTTGAAATACCTGTAAGAGATTCTATTTCTCTTGTGCTTAATTCTGATTCTACTGAATATTTCAGAATCTTTCGAACTTTGTTCATGCTTATCCTCTTTCTAGACATTTATTCTCCTGTCCGTTTGATGTAAGTCAGACAAGATTTTACTATTTAGAGGATTCTCTGTTTTCAGGAATATTTCATTCCGGAGTCTGGGCTAAAACTGTCCGTTTATTCCCGGAATTGCTGTCCGGTAAAACCCGGAATGAGTGTCCGGTTATGTCCGGAATAGGTGTCCGGTATCATCCGGATTCCGCA
>NZ_QQPQ01000107.1 GCF_003346715.1 Oceanispirochaeta sp. M1 | reverse complement strand
TCATAGTACAAGGATATAACTTGCATCAATCCCGCTCTTTTCAACTTCTGCAAAAGTGGGGAATTCCGGTCTGCAACTTTGGGGAATTTGCTTTGCAACTTCGTCCTATTTCAGTATGCAACAAACAAATATCTACCAGGACAAAAGTGAAGTATGAAGCTGAGAGAATTGCTAAGCAGGCTTATTGGGATGCTCTTGAGAAAATGAACAACTGCCCCACCTTCGGGGATTATGCAAAAGACTTCTTTACTGATAAATGCAGACTCACTGCTCGTCGTAAATCATCAAACAAACCCTTTACTGAAGATATGATTAAATTGAAGAGAAGCAATCTAACCAAGTACTTATTGAAGGAATATGAAAATACCTACCTGACAGATATCAAAATGCTTCAGTTTGAAGACTTCCGCAGCAGGCTGAATCTGGCGAACTCAACCAAGAATGGCATCTCCGTCACAATGAAGCAGATATTGAATGAGGCTGTCCGTGACGAGATCATTGACTCCCATCAGCTGGATAAGATTGAATCTCTTTCAGAAGTCTCTGAGAAGCCCAGAGATTCTCTATCTATTAAGGAAATAAAGAAACTCTTCCCTATTAACTATGATGAAGCCATTGCTATCTGGAAGGAACCAAAGTATTTTACTTTGATGTTTATCCTTGTTTCATCCGGTATGAGATCTGGAGAAGTCAGAGCTTTGAAATGGTCTGATGTTATGTGGGAAGACTCAGGTATCATAATCAGCAAAGCTGTCAAACACTCAGGAAAGATCGGAACAGTTAAAGAGAAGAAGGAGAAGATTGTTCGTCTGCCTCAAAGAGCTCTGGATGTTCTAAAGTTATGGAAGGATGTTTCATTGGCACCTGGTGATGATGACTTCATCTTCTATGGGAAGGGTGTGGACAAACCTGTTGATAAGAACACAATCATCGCCAACTTCAAGAAAGGTTTAGCGAATGCTGAAGTTGGTGCAGGAAAGCATCTTGTTCCCCATTCTCTGCGTCATACCTTTAACTCCTACATGCTGACTGTTTTACCTACAGATGTTGTCAGGAAATTCACAGGGCATAGCTCAGAGGAAATGACGAAGCATTACTATCATCCCTACCTGAAAGAGGAGCTGAAGGCTACTGAAGGGTATCAGGATAAGATTGACGAGATTTGGAAGTAAATCTGGCTATTTCTATGGATGGTTGCTCACAACTATCTATAAAGTGGTCGGTCGAATGGGCGGCTCAGCTGATCTCACCGCTGATCTCACCGCTGATCTCACCGCTGATCTCACCGCTTATTTTAATGGTGTTATTTTTCTATATTCATAAAAAGGACACTCGCAATATGTATTTCCATTAAATACATTAGAGATTTAAAAAAGATAAGTCGCAAAATTAGATATTAGATATTAGATATTAGATATTAGATAATATAGATAGCCCGCTATTTTGCAATTTTATAACTATTTAATTCATTTTATTTCTGCTTGCTCTCATAACTGATAACCTTATAGAAAATCATGAGAGAAACATTTATATAAGGGTATGGCCTGCTAAATCGGCGGTTACTTTTTTATAGGAATATTTAAGGTTTATAATAATTGTAATTAAGCCAAAAATAAGAATGGTAATAATGTCAATAATATCAAAATAACCAATTACAAGTTGGTATTTCTGAAGAAACTCAAATAATAATGAGATTATAAGAAATAGTATTCCATATGGTAATTGTTCCTTTTTATTTTTCCAGATAGATGAAAGAATTAAAATACCTGAGCTAGTCCAAAGACCATCAGATAAGTTATACAAAATAAAATTACTGAAAAAAGTAGGGGGAAAGTATGTGCTTATATCACGTAATAGATACAAACACATACCAATTATTAGGAATATTATTGATATAAAAAATTGCTTCAATTAGATGCCAGAAACGTTTTGATAAATAGGCTCTATCTTATCTATAGGAGTAAATTGTACAGTATACTCCTCTCTTTCAGTTCTTCCATAATTAAATATTATTGTTAATACAATACTTTCTGAGCCATGTTCTTCAATCCAACTATCTACTTCTTCATTATTTTTAAAGAGTTCGCGAGGAGCATATATTTCACAATCAATATTATTTATTTCAACACTTTCTCCTAATTGTTCTTTACTAATAGAAAATCCGGATGAAAGTTGCCACCCATTCCGGTTCAAAGTTGCCAGTGATTCCGGACGAAAGTTGCCACCCATTCCGGTTTAAAGTTGCCACTTTTTAAGCAATTTCCGGAATCATTTTTTTAA
>NZ_QQPQ01000106.1 GCF_003346715.1 Oceanispirochaeta sp. M1 | reverse complement strand
TTTGATAAGTACATTTACATTTTGCCTATTGAGGATATTGAAGAAATTTATATTCAAGCAATAAAGAATAAGCTTGAATCAGAGTACAAAATTACAGTTAAAGTACTGGTAGATATATTAAATCCAACCAAAGAAAATCTAAGAGATAATCACAAGAAATATTTTGATTCAATTGTGAATAATTATATTTCAAAAAATGGAGAAGAACAGTTTAATGAACTACTCTCCTATTTGAATGAAAATGGATTCATATCAGAATCAGATTACATTAATGAAAGGGTTGTACATTTCTTTTACTCACAAGAGGAAAATGGAGATGAACTCTGGAAGACCAATATGGATTTGATTGAAGATCAATATGATGCAGATAAAATTATGAATCAAATAAATAGCCAATATCGTGAGCTAATCAATGAAACCGATTGTCTAGGAATACTTGGTATAACCACTAATGATATCTATGCAAATACATATAATTTTTTGTTTGGATGGAATAGTTCGGATATTGCAGTAATGAGCTATAACAGATTTATCAAAGGAGAAACTACATCCGAGATAAAGATTAAAAGAGCTAATATGCAGGCTTTATCCTCAGCTGGATATTTAGTAGGTATACCCAGATGCACTGTAGCACATTGTTCTAGAGCATATCCACATTCATTAGATGAGCATGATAACAAAGAAGAAATATTATGTGATGAATGCAAAAGTAATCTTAAAAATACTTATGAACAGATGGACATATAATAATGATTTGAACTTGAATTAGCTACTGACATCCAACTTGCTAATCTGCTACGCAGGCAAGTTGGACGCCAGAATACGCAAATCAAGTTAAGTCGAAGTTATGTACACACAATGCACATGACAACTGAAACGTGGTCATAAAATTAGGATATATACACATGACAACATTGACATGTACAATAAATGGATTATAATGAACATGATATGAGTGAAATAGCAAATAATAGTTTACCTGTATTACCTCCAAAACAAGAAATTGAGACTAAGAATGTTTTAAAACATGCTATTTCTTCTAACCGAGAGCTAGCAAGGCTAAAGGGATACTGTTCTCTCTTACCAAATGATTCAATATTACTAAGTTCAATAATACTGAAGGAAGCTTCAGCCAGTTCAGAAATAGAAAATATCATAACGACTCAAGATGCTCTCTATAAGGCTATAGTAGCAAATGAACGAGTTCTTGATCCAGCAACAAAAGAGGTTTTAAGCTATAGATCAGCTTTATGGCTTGGATATAATGAAATAAAGAAAAGCGATATTTTACGTGTAAATACGATATTATCAATTCAAGAAGAGCTTGAACAAAATACGGCTGGTTTAAGAAAATTACCTGGAACAAGTTTAGTTAATGATACAACCGGTGAAGTACTTTATACTCCCCCTGATAATGAAGAAGTAATCAAGAATCTTCTTGCAAATCTTGAGAAATATATAAATTCAGATGATGAAATTGACTACTTGATAAAAATGGCTGTAATCCATTATCAATTTGAATCAATACATCCATTCTATGATGGTAATGGTAGAACAGGTAGAATAATAAATGTTCTTTATCTTGTTCTAAAAGGATTACTAGATACACCTGTTCTTTTTCTTAGTTCATACATAATTAAAAATAAAACACAGTATTACAGGTTACTTCAACAAATGCATAAGTCTGAAAATTGGGAAGATTGGATCGTATATATGTTAAAAGCTGTAGAAGATACAGCAAAGGAAACATATAAAATCATCTCAGACATAATGGAATTATTAGAAACGACAATTGAAGTATGTAAGAGTAGACTTCCAAAAAATATTTATTCAAAAGAGCTAATTGAATTATTATTTGTTCAACCTTATACGAAAATCGCTTTTCTCGTAGAGGCAGGTATAGCTGAAAGAAGAACTGCAAGTAAATACTTAAAAGAACTTGTGTTGATAGGGGTATTAGAATCATTTCGATTAGGAAAAGAGACAATATTTGTTAATCGTCCTCTATATGATTTACTGAAGAAATAATGGTGGTACATAACACATATAAGAGCTCCAATCGTCAAGGGACATAGGAACCCCTGACTAAAAAAGCCTATGTTTTACAGAAATGATGCAAAGATATGACCAATTAATTATTCTGTCTTGTTTCTAAGACTGGTTGCAGATAATTCTGCTCCAAACACATATAGACATTTTCTTAATATAGAAATACATCCGTACCCAAGTCTGTTCCAATCAAAAAAGAAATTCATGGTGTCACTAATCGCAATACTGACCCCCCGGAATATGTCAACATAGTTGAAGTGTGCTCTTTGAAATAATGATAAAATTTAACTGGCGAATTTCCTTTCTTTTTCTGCTTTTATTTTAATCCTTGTATCTGCAGATGGATTTAGGTAAACAACGTGGGTTTCAGGTAATTGTTTTGTAACCGCTAATAAAGCCCCATCTACCAGTAACTGAGATTTCTATGCATTTTCTATTCTAAAGGAGTGGAAAATGAAAAGAAGAACATCAGAAGATTGGGATCACATAATCCGGGACTATAAAGAGT
>NZ_QQPQ01000105.1 GCF_003346715.1 Oceanispirochaeta sp. M1 | reverse complement strand
ACAATATTTGATTCCGGACTTGCTGCCAAAAGTGGCAGGTTTAAACCGGAATGGGGTGGCAGGATAAATCCGGATTACCCGGCAAGTTTAATCCGGAATGGGTGGCAGGATTAAACCGGATTTTCCAGTCTTACAGCCGAATAAAATATTTTGTAATCGAATGGCTCCCTCCTTTTAAGAATGTAATAGGCAGATCGAGCTAGTTAATGAGCAATTATGGACATAGCTTTGGCTCTACCATAATGATTGACCAAATTCCGGTGGTATTTCTTTGAAAAATCATTGCCTTTAATGAAGAGTACCGCTACTTCTGAGAATGCCCATTTCAGATGAGCATTTCCGATCTTACTATTTTTTGAGCCCATACTTTTACCGGAGGATTCTCTTGGACATCGTATCAGCCGGCAATAGGATACAAAGTTCTGTACCTTGGGAAATCGCTTAATATCATGTATTTCATAGAGAATTGTTAAACCGAGGATTTTTCCACTTCCCGGAATTGTCTTCAATAATATAAAGGCTACAGGATCATGATATCTGGCACTTTTTAATACAATGTATTCAAGTCGTGTAATCTGTTTTGCTAATACATTTACAATTTCAACATCTGTTTGAACTGATATTTGTACCAGGGGAATTTCAAAATGTTCTGGTAAGTCTTTACGATTAGCACCATAAGTAATCTTTTTACTGATAGGTGGCATGTTGTATTGATGGTTTGTATTCTGGATATGGGAGAGAAAATCGCTTTTTCTTTTAACAAGATATTGTCGTCTTCGTAATAAGTCTCGTGTAGCTCTCATTCTTGCAGGATATACGTATGCTTGTGGAATGAGGCCGCCTCTGAGAAGGGCAGCTATCTTCTCAGAATCTATCCGGTCATTCTTAGTTTTACCACCGCTTATTACTTTCATATAGAGAGCATGGCCCAGAACGAAAGGAATTTTGTGTTCTACGCATAAATCTGAAATCCAGTACCAGGTAAAAATGCATTCAACACAGACTACGATATCATCCTTGAAAGGGGTAATTGCTTCAAGGAAATCATCAGGATCTGTTTGTATATTTTTGTGATAGAGTATTTTCCCGCTTCGATCCATAATACAGATGTAAATGACTTTGCTGTGGAGATCGATGCCACAGTAGTCGTGGTGTTATTCTTTATAGAACCTCATAAAGATACCTCCAAAATGGTTTTTCAGTATTAAGTTTACTAGAAACCAGGGAGCCCTTAATGAGTATCAAAGACTTGAAGTAGACTCCATTCCTCACCACCGGATGAGAGATATCTATAAAAACAGAGAATTGATCTGGCAGAGAAAGGTGGAATAAGAGGAGCAATGGATTCTTGAGTCCATATTCTGCTCTCCCCTCAACTATTCAACGTTAGCTGGGGAGGGTGACTTAATGAGTTTATTACTCTTTATGGAGATTCTGATATAAATGGCACTGAGAATTATTACAATGGTGACAAAAGAGAATATCTGACTTAAATAACCATCTATTATATTAGGAATAAAGAGATCAATATCTAAAATATTGTAATAGTTAAGGTATTTTATATCCGATTTTAATATTGATATGATGACGAGTATGACGATATGTATCAGGGCAGTAAAAAAAATACCTATTTTGAATGTTCTCAAAATATTTTTTATGATTGTCATGTTTTATCCTTGTAATAATTTATCTATATAATGATATGATCAAATAATATGGCATCCAAAGTTCCAACATATGTAGAGTCATGAATTATTTAGCACTATTTGTAACAAGAGTATAGTCTCTAGATAACCATTGTGCGTGATCTGTGTCATTTGGACTTTGTCGGGGCAGTCTGTTTTGCTCTTTTTCTGTGCTGAGTAAAACGGTTTCCATAAGTTCCATACAGGTAAACGCCCTGTATTTCCTGGTGGCCACCATAGCCTCGTTCCTCTCAGTGTTCTGGTTCTCCAGCCTGCAGTTCCCTCATAAAGATGATTTTTCTGATTCGGATTTCAATACTGCCATTACAAATGCAGAATCGTATGGTTTTAAAGTTGCATATTCAAATCAGGCTTTTGAATACTGGTTAATATTGCATTTTAACGATCATCAAGGTGGTTCAATTCATCGAGATTCATATAATTCTATAATAAATAAATAGCTATTTAAAGAATTTTTCTATTTAATATAATTGGAACACAGATAAAAAAGTTAATGATGATTTTTTTCAAATAATGTTAGCCTTTGACCATCAAAATAAAAAACGTAGAATTGATTTAGCAATTATGAGATCAAGAAAAATCTTTGATTTAAAAAAATCATTATCACCTGCAAAAAGCGAATCAATTACTTTGGTTTATAATCTTATAGAAGATATTCTGAAATATACATAGTGCTGTATAACATTGACTTGAAGTAGATATACCTACTGTCATGGCTGATGCTTTTCTGCTTCGCAGGCAGGATTTCCGCCATGTACGGAAAACAGGTTATGCGGACGTTGAGACTGTAGAAAAAGCCAGCTTTTCAACAGTTCTCATGAAATCTATGGTAAAATTTAGAAAACGGAGGTTCATCTTATGGCAAGATACAAAGAGTATTCTTATGACCAGACTATGATGATTC
>NZ_QQPQ01000104.1 GCF_003346715.1 Oceanispirochaeta sp. M1 | reverse complement strand
ATTCCGGGAAAACCCACATGAATTTTGCTTTTCCCAAGAAGCATTTTGATGCGATTGGTTTGTATTCGTTTGTTGACAATTTGTTGTTGTATCGTAACGGTCTACGAACCGCCGTGGTACGGAACCGTATGCCCGGTGGTGTGAGAGGACGGAGGGCGTGAGCCCTCCTCCTACTCGATTGTCCTGATGGTTGATAGTTTCTTTAACTGTAAGAGTCTTTCAGGCTTTAATTTGGGTATGAAACCCTATAAATTATGGTGTCGGACATTAATTAAGAACTTCTGGACATTAAGCACAAACACTGTGGAGTAAATCAGTTATCAAAGATATCAAAAACATAACGATGGAAATGAAAGTTGAGAATTAACTCGGGGGAATGGCAGTTTGTTGCATCGTCAATATAGATATGTTCTTTTTAATGATTGATATCCTTAAATATAAGGTCTGCTTTACCAACGACTTCATTGCTTTCAATAGCACTCATAAAGAGATCAAAGTCAACTTCTAGAGAACTTTCTTCTGGTAGATTTTTTAGTGGCTGACTCAAAGCAAATATTGATATCTGATAGACATGTTCTCCGGCAGAAGGACTATTCGGGGAAGTATAGGAAATTGTATTTCCATCTTTATTAGATCCCATACACCATTCACCATCATCAGCTTCGCCATGTTTTATTTCAGTGACCGATGGTTTGATATTCCATAATAAAAGATATGTATTTACACTGCTTTTATCATCAACTCTTGGATAGTGATACATAATTACAGCAAGACTAGTAGTTCCTTCCGGAACATTATCCCATTTAAGTGGTATTGATTTTTCAATGCCGTTTATCTTTTCTTCGCCCTTAAACTCTTCTTGTAACTCTCCATCTATTACAGCAGAACTTGTTAATGAAAAATCTGTATTTTCAAATTTAAATTCTAAAGTAGGGTATATTTTCCCTGAATTATGTTTCCTATCTCCTTTCTCTTTTGATAACAATTTATCTTCATTTATATTTCCAGGTGGTGGAGATAATTCTTTTAATTTAAAAGAGTCAAATCCCTGGTCATCTATGAGTTGATCAAGTATAGGCCCTGGTTTATATCCCGCTTCTTTTAGAGTTTCCATAATCTCTATAGCTTCATTTCTAGTTATTTCTTCAGAATTATATTCCTCTAGAATATTTTCAACTGATTTTGTTTCTGAAAATAAGGCAAGAGTCATATTCATAAAAATTAGTAACGTGGTTATTCTTTTTTCATAGCTCATGTAAGTTTCCTTAACTAAATATAAAATATTAGGTGTATTCTATTTTTTGTTGATTTGCCCTACAAAAAGTAGACATAGATGTAACTAAATATTGAATGTAATGCTTTAATAAATTAGAGAAATAGTGATATTAATTTTCATGCTCAAAAACAAGTTTCACTGTTCTCTCTTGAACTTCTTTTGAATACTTTTTCATCTTTGCCATACCTTAATCTTGTCACAGATTTTAGTCTTCGGCAAATTCAGGGCGATTCAAACATCTGTAAGCGCTAATAACAGCGCATTGTAATCAGAAATTGATATTCCAGGGAAGAAGATTTCCCAATGCTTTCAGATCACTGGAATCAATTGTCGGTAGCTTCTCAAATAGCTGATAAAGATACTCTTGAGGTTCTACATTATTGGCTTTGGCTGTTTCACATAAACTATAAATGATAGCACTAGCATGAGCTCCACCCGGAGTATCACAGAAAAGCCAGTTCTTACGACCAATAACAAAAGGACGAATAGCATTTTCTGCAACATTGTTATCCGGTGTGGTTTCTGCATATTTTAAATATCTAACAAGCTTTTGATATTCATTGAGAGTATATGAAACAGCTTCTCCGAGTTTTGTTTTGGGAGGAATTGAAGCCTTCATTTCTTTTAGCCATTTATGAAATTCCTGCCAGATGGGAAGAACCTGTTCCCGACGTCTATTTACAAATAGAGGATCATCTAAATTAGAGCTGCGAAGTTCTTTTTCCAAGCTGTAGATTTTCTGAATTAATTTCAGAGCCTTATTTGCCTTTCCTCCGCTTTTGGTCGCTTTGGCAGCTTCAAAGAATTTCCTTCTCGCATGGGCAAGGCAACCAACATGATAAAGACCATATTCTCTGGTAGCCTTGTTGTAACCGGCATATCCATCAGTTTGAAGAATACCGGAAAAGCCATCCAGTAGAGATAATGCGACCTCGTCCTTTCTTGTTTGAGAGTAATTGAATAAGACTATTTTACGACCTTCATTTGAGCCGACTGTAATCCACATATAGGATTTGTTTACCGGTTTCCGTCCCGGCTCTTTCAAAACTTGAACAGTCGTTTCATCCATGTTTATCAGAGGACCTTCTCTTGTCTGCCTCCTCATTAATTCAATCAGAGGTTCGCAGGCTCTGGCTGCTTTGATGGACCAGTTCGCCATATTCGTACGACTGATTTCCAGTCCGATTCGCTTGAAGATTCTCTCCATCCGGTAGAATGGTAGTGAATCTCCGAATTTACTAACGAGACTGTAGAAAAACTACCTCTCAGATTTAAATTACTCTTCAAAACTAAGAAATTGCGGTTTTAATACTATCTCTTTTTCTTAACATAATATCAGCTGGTTAAACTGCTGTATGACCGCCTA
>NZ_QQPQ01000103.1 GCF_003346715.1 Oceanispirochaeta sp. M1 | reverse complement strand
TGTTTTTTGCAAGTGAAAATTCCCCATTATTGCAATTATTTTTCCCCACTAACCAGTGGGGAATTTCATGTGCAATTTAGTCAGAAATTTACCTCCTTAATATGCTTATGAACAGCCTTCCTGACCTGCTCATAAATGTCCTGTTCAGAGTATTCACGAACATGTCCATCGTCGTCCATGAAAGGCTTCCCTAATTGCAAAAGCAAGTCTTTTTTTATGGTCTCAGGGATTTCCTGCCGTGTGCTGAGTTGATATTCTTTAAGATACTTTTTTGTTAGAACCATTTTTGTTTTCTCCTATTCCCGCAGTCCGGATTCCTTGATCCGATTACTTTGCCCCTCAAACAATAACAGATGACAATGATGCAGAATCCTATCAACAATCGCACTTGTCATTTGCTCGTCATAAAAGACGTTAACCCATCTCGAGAACTCAAGATTGGTGTTGATGATCAATGATTTCCGCTCATAGCACTCAGATATAATTTCAAATAATAATTGGGCACCCATGCGGTCAAGTGGGACATATCCCCATTCATCCAGGATCAGAAGCTCTGATTTCAGGATCTGCTTCATGAACTTTGATAATGTCCCTTTTTTCTTCTCTTCAGACAGCTTGTTAACCAAAGCGGCAGTTCTGAAAAAACGAGTTTCAATCCCCATCTTGCAGGCCTCCACTCCAATAGCAGTGGACAAATATGTCTTGCCGGTTCCAACGTTGCCATACATAACAATATTGGATTTAGTCTCTAGAAAATTACAGTTCTTCAGGTATTCCGGGGTAACCAAAGACGGTAGTGTCACTTCGTCAAATCTGAACCCATCAAAGTCTTTCAGGCTGTAGAATCCGGCGTTTTTCATCAGCTTGTCGATTCTCTTGTTTTCTCTATGTTTCAGTTCTGAACGAAACAGCTGTACTAAAAAATCTACATGATTTTCTGCCTCAATTGTTTCGGCCATATCCACGATGTTATGGCTCAGTCTTAGTTCTCTACAGCAATCGGCAACTTCAGATATCATACCAAAACTCCTGAACTCTTAAGTTTCCGGTCATAGATACTCATATCTGTGGAGAGCCCGGCCATTACAGGAACATTTTCAGAAAGTTTCAACGCTGGCAGTTCTACAAAGTCTCCATGAATACGGTTATGGAGATTGAGCAAACTGTCAGTATCGATTACTTCATAATCAAGAGCATTTTCAACAGTTTTCACTGCACTCTCAAAATCACTTAACTCGGTTAATGTGGCAATCATTTGTAGAACTTGACCAATTCCGGCTTTATCACATCTTTCGAGGTAGGTGTTCATTATTGGAGGGAGTAATTGGTATATCCCAGAGTATTTTAATGCTCCAGGGCGTCTGGAGAGCTGTTTCAGGTAAGGTAACCACTTCATGCTCTGCTGTTTATGATTTCCATAGAGCCTTTCATGCTTCACAATGTCTCTTAAGCTATCGTCTAGGGGTATCACTTCGTTTGCCGTGATCTTCACACGGACAGATTCCCCTGAATACCTGGGGGAAATGGAATATTCATGAAGACCGTTTCCCAGATAGAACCTGCCGTATTTGTTGGTTTTAACGGTTCTGTATTTACTGACATCAAGCCGCGTTCTGGGCATGGGCAGTAGTGCCGATCTATCGGCAGAAAAAAGCTCTTCGATGTTGGAATCCTTGCGGTAGTGTTTTCTCATCGCATCTTCTTCACACTTCTCAAGCAGTGCTACGTTGAATGATGCCAGACTGTTAAACCGAGGTACCGGCACGAGCATATTTCTTCTGTGGTAACCCACTTTCCCTTCGACATTTCCCTTTTCATGACCTGCGTTAGGATTGCAAAAAACGGATTCAAAATTGTAGTGAGTCTGAAACCTTAGAAAGTCATCAGTTAAGTCCCGTCCACCATTTTTCAACACCCTTTTTACTATGGTACTGGTATTGTCAAACCATATTTTGGGTGGTACTCCACCTATGTGCTCAAAGATATTTAGCAGACCCTCAAACAGGCATTCCTGGTTCTCTCCCTTGAATAACTGGAAATATCCTTTATTGCTGTGTGGAAAAGAGAGGTTAAGATATTTTCCGCTATACTTCTTTCCATTTTCATAGTAGTCAGCATCACCAAAATCTCCCTGGGCTTCACCGGCAATATGTTCCAGGGGTATATATCCCTTTTCTCCATTGAAAATCTCTTTTTTCTTCACGGAAAAGTATCCGGCAACGGTACGGTATGAACAGTCAAAATCATCACCATATATTTCTATAAGTCTGTTAAACACTCGCATTGCAGTATGCCGCTGCTTTTTCTTAGCCTTTTTATCATCGGTGAGCCAGCTGTCAATCTCTGATTTATATGGGTCGAGCTTGGTAAAGGTACTTTCAGATTTTAGGGGTTCACCCGCTATATTCCAATCCTCCTTCTCAATATAAGTTCTTATTGTTTTCCTGTCCTTGCCTGTAATTCGATAAATCTCAGTAATGCTTTTCCCTTCTTCAAAATATAGGTTTCTGATGTTGCTAATCTCCGTCATCTTCAGCATCCTCCTTGTTCTCCCTGTAACTATGAATGATTCATAGTACAAGGATATAACTTGCATCAATCCCGCTCTTTTCAACTTCTGCAAAAGTGGGGAATTCCGGTCTGCAACTTTGGGGAATTTGCTTTGCAACTTCGTCCTATTTCAGTATGCAACAAACA
>NZ_QQPQ01000102.1 GCF_003346715.1 Oceanispirochaeta sp. M1 | reverse complement strand
CGGCAAGAGAGCCAATTCGGTCTAGTACATCGAGCATACAGCGGTTGTTCAGATCATCCTGACCGAGCTCTTTGTTAAGATGTTTTCCAAGGTTATTAACATCATTGATACTGGTTGTAAAGATTTTGTATCCATCTTTCGGGGAACTGAATGCAGCTTGAAGAACACCCAGGATTATGGCCAGAGTTTTGGGATAAATTCCTCCGGGATGCCAGGCCGTGAGAAGTTTGAAGGCCTGCAGTATCAGATAATTATTGGGATGTACAGAACTCAACAATAGGAAGGGATCTTTATCGCCAATAAGAGAGTCTATTACCCAATGGTTCTCAACTTCGAGTAATCTCAGGAAAAGTGGGTAGTTGTCATTAGTCAGCCCGGATAATCTGAGAAACCGGGCATAACTAATTGATGACTCCACACTTTCAACAGTTCTACAGCCAATCATGCGTTCAATGATGTTGATTTCAACATCCATTATAGATTCTTGACTCCATGCATCTTCGATAGCAATTTCTTTTTGCTTATCCATTCACTTTCTCCTTAGTTTCATTGGGTGATATCTAAGTCATTGTTAGCGTCACATTAAAAAGTATTGTATTGATAGTTAGAAATTACAAATTTTCTTGTGATTTTCTTCATTTTCTTATTCTAACATCATTAAATTTGGTAAAATCGGTTGAAATAAATTTGAAAGCATGAAATTGAATTAGATATATTTTAATAATTGTAAAATGCATAATTTCAAATTATATTTAAATTTGGATGTTAAATAGCTGAAAATGGACATTAAAATCATGGAAACAGTTGATATTTTAGAAAGGCTAGAAAAATTATATCATATTGCATCATTACATGGCTGGTGTAATGAAGTTGATATTGAGTTGATTGAAATTACACAGAGTTTAAGCTTTTCGAGCAAAAGTGGGATTTCAGAAATATTAGTAAAAAATATAAATATTGAAAAAATGTCCAGAACTGAATATATATTAACAATTGTGTTTCTTTACAAAATTGATTATCCCAGTTTCGATTTATCAGAAAAACTATATAAGTTACTTTTAGATGATATTTATGATAACGATTATAATTTTATTATTAATCAACTTTTTGGAAATAAACACCCCTTCCCGACAGATATGACTAATAATATGATTAGAAGAGGTTATCTCTCTTACAGACGAGCTATCAATGAAGCTTTTCTAATCGATTCTGTTTTATCAGATATTCCTCCAAGCGATGTTGTTTTGTATTTAACTGTACTTTTATGTCATAGAAGCTTGAATGATCAGAACAAAGCGATGGTGTACTTTCTTCTTTCGAGAATTGATACAGAACTACCAGAAGATTTATTAAAAGAGACAATGAAATATATATATAAGTTGAGTTCTGTAATAACAGCATTAGAAGATGATTCTGATGCTGTTTTATCTGAAAATCTCGATTTAAGAAATGAACTGCGAGATGATTCAAATATTACAGACAATGATGATGATTCTATAAAAAACGAGGATCATCGGCCTATAAAACGTATTAGTGAAAATATTATTAATTCAAATGATGATATATACGATATAGGGTCCGTCGAGCTAAATAGCAATAAAACAGATAATTTGATAAATTTTAATCCAGAGGAACAAGAAGAAACAGGAGATGATCTGTCTCAATATGAAAAAGAAACTATATCGATTGATGTTACGAAACATGTAGATGAGATATCTGATTATGTATCGAGTGAACCCGATTTATTGGAGAATAAAAAACTAGATAATCAAATAAATAATTTTCCAACTGATTTGACCGACCAGTCTTCATTTTCGAAATCTGATGAGAGTGAAAATATGCCTCAAGATATTATTTCTGAAAACATTGAGATTTTAGAAGAAGATAGTGAATCAAATAATGAGATTGAAGAAGACGAACAGCATAATGATGATGAAATAAAAAAATTTAATATAACGTTTTCGAAAAGTTTAGATCAGATTCTAAAACTCGCAGAGCAATTCAGTAAAGAAGAAGGGAATAATAAAACTACTTCTGAAAAGATAGAAGTTAATCAATCAATACTAAAGACATCCGTTGAGATAATTGATAAGAATAAATCTTTGAAAACTAGAAATATCAATGATCCAGGTCAAAACAATGAAGAAGAAATCTCACATGTGACTAATAATCAAAAAAAAAAATTTGAAGAGAAGGCCGCACAACCAAAGGAAAAAAAATCTATTTATAGAAGAAAATATGGAAATTTACAAATTAAAATATTTCTTCCAATCCTAGTTTGTAGTATAATATTTATATTTTTTTTATTGCTAGAAAGACAAAACAGAGTTCAATTTTTAAATAGGAATTATCAAGTCACCCAAGATTCAAAAACCTTGATCCGTGGAACAAAAGACAATATTGTAGAGGAAACCGATCAAGATGCTCAAGAAACTACTCCAATATTGACTGAAATAGATTCTGTAATATCGATTGATTATTATTCTTCAGAAGGTAATAAATATACTTTTATATTGAAAGATGATAAAATTTTCTGGAAAGTCAATGAATCAAATTCATTCTGGTCTCTTTATTTATTTTTGTCGGGTGATAACTTAATCGACAACAAAAGAATCAAATCTTTAGGAGATCTCTTTTGGCTGGACTATCTTAGGGAAATGAGTAGATTAAATCCTGAAAAAAAAGTTCTTAGAGAGATTATCCCGGAAGAAAATTATATTATTGTTGATGGATAACCCTTATAAAGAACTTTTTGGGGAGATCTTTATATATACATTTAACTAGACCTTTTTTATATATAGTGATTTAAGAGAAAAAGGAATGATAGTAATATTTTAAACAATATTTCTTTAAATTAAGTTCATTGTATTCGTGTTTCAGAGACTGATGCTATACATTATAGACCTCTATAC
>NZ_QQPQ01000101.1 GCF_003346715.1 Oceanispirochaeta sp. M1 | reverse complement strand
TTCTTATGGATATGAACAGAGATATTAAAAAATTAAACTCATTCCAAAAAGAAGCTTTATTTAAAAAAACAATAGTAATAGATAATCTAACTGATTTGAATAGTAATGTTAAAGAATTGATTAAAGTTAAAGATGATTTTGTTCAGGAAAAATCAATAGTAGCAGATCATCTACAAGATTTGAACAAAACTTTAATAGCATTTAAACCATTTAATGATAGCACATTGACGCAAAACGAAATAATCATTGATAAATTTTATACTCTAAATAAAGATCTAAATAGTTTATTAACAGTAAATAACAAAAAACTAAATCAAATAAATACAAATTTAATAAATGTTGAATCAACTCCAAATATATTTTGGCGAAAACGAATTAATCTTGCAGTTGATGATTCTTTTTCATATATAAAAAAATTTATGAGTTCGGCAATTTTCATTGGTGGTGACAGGACCATGTTCTTAAGAAAAGCATTGGAACAAGTCAGTATAAGTGGGGAATATATCGAATTTGGAGTATATAGCGGTACAACAATTAATCAGATTGCTGATTTAAATCCAAAGAAAATTATATATGGATTTGATAGTTTCAAAGGTTTACCAGAAGATTGGTCTTCTGGACATGTTTCAGTTGGGAATCAAGATTTCTTTGAAAAAGGATCTTTTGAAATCGAAATTCCAAAAGTAAAAAGCAATGTTGAACTTATTATAGGATGGTTTAGTGATTCTTTACCAAAATGGAAAATAAAGAATATCAATGAAATTGCATTTATATTTATTGATTGTGATCTTTATTCATCTACAAAAACAGTATTGTTTCAATTGGAAGCAAGAATCGTTAAAGGAACAATTATAGTCTTTGACGAATATTTTGGATATTTTGAGTGGGAAAATGGAGAATTTAAAGCATTTCAAGAATTTGTAATAAAATTCAATATTGAATATACATATTTATTTTATAGATATGATCAAGTAGCTGTAAGAATTGAGAAAAAGGATTAATAAAACAATGAATGTAAAAATATCGATTATTATGCCAACATATAATGTTGAAAAATATTTTTCTCAAGCAATTGAAAGCGCAATCAATCAATCAATACAAGAGATTGAAATTATTACGATTGATGATGAATCACCTGATAATTGTGGAAAAATTATGGATGAATATGCGAAAAGGGATTCAAGAATAAAACCAATTCATAAAAAAAATGGTGGTTATGGTTCAGCCGTAAATGCTGGAATAAATAAAGCAGTTGGGGAATATATAGTAATTCTTGAACCAGATGATTATATAGAAAAGGATCTGTATCAAATATTATATATGGAAGCTAAAGAGTTTAATTTGGATATTTGCCGGTATAATTGTTATTCAGAAATAAGAAACAATATGAGTCCAGAACTCATGCAAACATATTATCCTGGTAAACATGAATATTTGAGTAAAAATCAGCTATGTGAAATGTTTGCAATTGGTCATCCAGGTATTACATTGGCAATTTATAGACGTGAATATTTAGTTTCGAATGGTATTAAACTTGATGAAAGTAATAAAGCTTTCCATGATGTTGATTTTGTCCTATGCTCATACCTAATGGCAAAAAGAATAAAAATTATTCAGACTTGTGGATATAATTATCGAAGAGATGTCCCAACTCAAAGCGTTACAGATATGTCTCGATATTACTGTATAATTCAAGCAATAAATAATATTTTTATCTCTATAAGAGATCATAATATATCACTTGATAAAGAGATGAAAGCTGCTGTTATTGGTTATTCAATTACTCATCTACGGCATTACTACTTATTGACAAAAGACAATAGTAAAATAGCTGATTTCATATTAGAAACTATAAAAAGGATTATATATAAAGAGAGTCATATTTATTGTAAAAGAGAAGTTTTTGATTTTATATCATCTCTAAATAAAAAAATAATTGGTAATGCCGTTGATGCTCCAAAGATATATAAACTAAATGAATTAGATAGTATACAATCATTAATAATTAGTGGAGCAAGTTATACTAATATATTGTCATTATTTAATTTTAAATTAGCACTTTTTTATACTAATAATAACAAAGAAAAAATTATGCATGAAATTACATTAATGTTAAATGGATCAATTGATTACTATAAAAAAAATGTTCTAGATGTTATTAAAAAAATTCTTTCAACAAGTGATCGTTCTACTATTATGAAAATGCATCCATCTTTAATTGCTACTATGTTTATTTATTTATATAAAAATGAATATTCTGATGCTTTTCATACAATGAGTTCTTTAGGAAATAAACAACGGGCAAATGAAAATTATAACTATATAAGTGAATATTCTGATATCGCATTAGAATTGTATAGGACTAATACTAATCTGCCCGAGAGTATGAAGCGGTCAGCATATGTAGAAAAGAATATGAAACTTTCAGAAAAAAGTTTTTTAAAATACATACAAGGAAAATCTATTGCTGTTGTTGGTAATAGTCCATGTCATATTGGCTTAGGAAAAGGCGAGGAGATTGACACACATGATATAGTTATTCGTTTTAATAATTATACTCTTTCACCACAAACTGAAAATGATTATGGATCAAAGGTTGATGTTTGGGGTATTACTCCTAATATTGAAAGTATAAATAACTTACAACAAGTATATAAGTATGATTATGTGATAAGTTGCGATGGTGCAAAAAAAATTCCAATTAAAAGAAGGGATTTTTATTACAAGTATTTAATGACAGGTGGTTCATATTTTAGAATTAAAGCAGATGAATTAATTAATTCTACTAATATCAGAATTATTTCGATGGGCCTTTATGTTGTTAATTATCTAGTAGAAAATTCTGAAAATATAGAGAAAATAAACTTATATGGGTTCTCTTTAATTGATCATTACGAAGGGAAAAGGCATTACTT
>NZ_QQPQ01000100.1 GCF_003346715.1 Oceanispirochaeta sp. M1 | reverse complement strand
TATTGTTCATGAAAAAAGATATCTGGCTATGGTTGAATAAGCCAAAACCAATGGCAGAATCAATGTTTTTTTCAGATGGTCAAATGGGGCTGTTTTTATGAAGCAATTTTATCTTGGACAGCTGTGATTAGGTTTATAACAAATGCGTTAAACAGGCAATAATACTATTTAAGATCACCCTTCCAGCGGCTTATCCCACCAAAATCATGGAGCTCTGTGTATCCCGCCTTGCTGAGTATTCTGCGGGCAGTTCCTGAACGGTTTCCACTGCGGCAGTACACGATTATTGTCTTGTCTTTAGCAGTTCCGACAGGAAGAGCATCCGGAAGCAGATCATAGGGAATATTAAGTGCACCGGGTATATGGGATTGTTCAAACTCGGGTCCTGTCCTGACATCCAGAAGCAGATAATCATCTGCATCAGACTCAAGCAGCTCTTTCAATTCACTATAATTTGTATAATCTGCAGATTCAGCAAAAAGGAAACCGCTTAATGTTAAACTCAATAATAAAAGTACCAATATTTTTTTCACAACTATACCTCGCTTAAACTATTTCTATATATAATAAATTATGTATATATAAGTTAAATAGTCAAGTATTATGTTCATTCCCTTTGTTCGGCAGTTCTTGACAGAGCCGTAAATCAAGGCTATCTTTCCCATTATCCGCCGGCGTGGTGAAATTGGTATACACGGCAGACTCAAAATCTGCTGGTCGCAAGACCGTATGGGTTCAAGTCCCATCGCCGGTAACTACTTGGACAGTTTGCATAATATGCAGACTGTCTTTTTTTTGGGTCATGGGACTTGAACTGGAAGAGAAGTCCCAGCCCCCAGAACTCACTTCAAAATAAACACAACAGACAAAGCCGTGATTCCACCCAGAAAGAGATTCAATCTCCCGGCATATCGCCCCTCTTTCATGACCTTCTTAAGGAGAGAGCCAAAACCGGCCCAGAGAGAAATGCTTAACGGACAGATAATCAGAAAGCTTAACAGAATGAACAATGAAGATCTAAAATACATATCTCCCTGGAGAGGATAAACAGACATTGCAGTAATCGTCATGATGTAGGCCTTAGGATTCAGATACTGAAACAAGGCTCCCTGAATAAAATGCATCGGTTCTTCAACATTCTCTCCTTTTTTCTTACTTTTGCCCGAAGGCATAGCAATCTTCACGGCAAGGTAGAGAATATAAGCGCTACCGGCAATTTTAAGAACCTTTTGTGCAAGAGGATAATGTTGAAACAAATAACCAAGACCCAGCGCCGATAGAATCAACTGACTGATGATCCCGAGAACAATTCCGGCGATAAAGGGCAAAGTTCTTCTATAACCGAAGCGGGCTCCCGATGCCGTTAGCAACATATTGTTTGGACCGGGAGTTACCGTCATCGTAAGGACAAATAACAAAACAGGAATCACTATACTCTTCATAATTTTCCTCCGGGATATTTATGATACAGACAGCCTACCCAAAGAGAGAAAACCAAAACAGATACAATTTATTGACCTTTAAACCATAACAGATTTAACATAGATTCATGATCAAATCAAAAGAGAAAACGACATTCAGGTATGAAGAAATATCAGCCCACTTGAGTTCGGCTATTGAAGAAGGGACAATTCCTTTCGGCAGCAGACTTCCTTCCCTTCGGATAATGAGTCAAAGGTATAATTGTGCTGTCTCTGTAGTCATGCAGGCCTATGAGCTTCTTGAGCGACAAGGTTTGGTAAATGCCATTGAAAAATCCGGATACTTTGCCAGTAACCCACGCACCAGTCCTCTACCTGAACCCCAGAAAGAGAAGTATTACCTCAAATCTGAAGAAGCTACCCCCTTAAGTATTCTTGGTAGAATTGTTGAAGCTGGTAATGATGAGACTATAGTTCCTCTGGGAGCCGGGAAACCACATGAGAGTAATCTTCCGATTAAGAGCCTCAAACAGAATTTCATCCGAATTCTTAAAGAAGAGAGTCACTGGATTTCAGATTATTGTGATGAAGGTGGACATCGGGAGCTCAGAAAAGAGATTGCAGCAATAATGCTGAAAAGAGGGGTATCAGTTTCTTCAAGAGAGATTCTTATCACCAATGGCTGTACAGAGGCCTTGAGTCTTGGCATACAGAGTTGCTCCTCTCCAGGAGATGTCATTGTTACCGAAAGCCCCGTCTTCCTTGGTATCATTCAGATTCTGAATCAGCTTAAGCGAAGAGTCATTCCCATCCCTACCTCCACGACTGACGGTATGGATTTGATACAACTGGAATCTGTGCTTGCCCGGGAGGAGGTAAAGGCAGTAATCATGACAGCCATATATCAGAATCCACTGGGATTTCTTATGAAAGAGAAGAATAGAAAGAAGGTGATCAATCTTGCTGAAAAATATGGAGTTACTGTAATTGAAGACGATGTCTATAATCAGTGCTCTTTTGATCATAAGGAAGAACGTCCTATTAAGAGTTTTGACAGAGAGGGAGATGTAATTTACTGCTCCTCCTTTTCAAAAACCATTAGTCCGGGAATGCGCTGCGGATGGCTGATCGGTGGAAAAAACCATGAGAGCTGCAGACGCTTGAAAATGGGATTGACCCTGGGAGGTAATCCGGCTGTTCAGCAGGCAGTGGCTGAATACCTTAAAAGCTCCCGTTATTCTCAAAACATACTTCAACTGCAAAAAGCGACTGCCCGGCAGGCCAGTGAACTGAAACAGATCCTGATTTCAGAATTCCCCAAAGGTACAGCCATCACAAAACCTGAAGGGGGGTTCTATTTCTGGGTAGAATTACCAGGCAATACAGATACCCTTCAGCTTTTTGAGGATGCGATTAAATGTGGAATAAGCACTGTCCCCGGCCAGGCATTTACTACCGGAAAAAGATACAGCAATTGCCTTCGAATCAGTTTTGCATCCCCCATAACTGATGAGACCAGGAAAGGTGTTATTAAATTAGGACA
>NZ_QQPQ01000099.1 GCF_003346715.1 Oceanispirochaeta sp. M1 | reverse complement strand
AACAGTGAATAGCGAAGGGATAAATAATAATATGGTCAAGCGACTAAGGGTCCATGGTGGATGCCTTGGAGCTATCCGGCGATGAAGGGCGTGGTAAGCTGCGAAAAGCCTCGGTTAGAAGCAAACATTCTAATACCCGAGGATTCCCGAATGGGGTAACCCGATGGATTTTATATCCGTCATTATGCAGTGAATAAATAGCTGTATAAAGCGAGACTCAGGGAACTGAACCATCTAAGTACCTGAAGGAAAAGAAATCAATTTAGAGATTCCCTTAGTAGCGGCGAGCGAACGGGGATTAGCCCAAACCAAGTGCATTTCGGTGCATCTGGGGTTGTAGGGCATGCAATATATGTATCAGACGACGATAGCAGAATGGTATTGGGAAAGCCAACCGAAGAAGGTGAAAGTCCTGTAAGCGAAATCGAAATCTGGCTAGCATGTTCCTGAGTAAGGCGGGACACGAGTAATCCTGTCTGAATCTGGGGGGCCCACCCTCCAAGGCTAAATACGAGATAGCTACCGATAGCGAATAGTACCGTGAGGGAAAGGTGAAAAGCACCCCGGGAGGGGAGTGAAATAGAACCTGAAACCGTGGACCTACAAGCGGTCAAAGCCCTAATACGGGGTGATGGCGTGCCTTTTGTAGAATGAGCCTGCGAGTTAATATATTAAGCAAGGTTAAGGTATAGAAGTACCGGAGCCGGAGCGAAAGCGAGTCTGAATAGGGCGACTGAGTTTGATGTATTAGACCCGAAGCCGGGTGATCTATTTATGGTCAGGTTGAAGCTTGGGTAACACCGAGTGGAGGACCGAACACTAGTCTGTTGAAAAAGGCAGTGATGAACTGTGAATAGGAGTGAAAGGCTAATCAAACCCGGAGATAGCTGGTTCTCCTCGAAATGGCTTTAGGGTCAGCGTCATATGGTTAACATCGGAGGTAGAGCACTGAATAGGCTAGGGCCTGTCACAGGGTACCAAACTTAATCAAACTCCGAATGCCGATGTTCAAAGTATGGCAGTGAGACTGCGGGTGATAAGATTCGTAGTCGAAAGGGAAAGAGCCCAGACCGTCAGCTAAGGTCCCTAAACTATGCTAAGTGGAAAAGGAAGTACGATTGCACAGACAGCCAGGAGGTTGGCTTAGAAGCAGCCATTCCTTTAAAGAGTGCGTAATAGCTCACTGGTCGAGTAGTTGTGCGCCGACAATGTAACGGGGCTAAGCATAGTACCGAAGCTACGGATTCATAGATTTATCTATGGATGGTAGAGGAGCATTCTGTAGGCCGACGAAGGTGATCTGAAAGGGTTGCTGGAGGTATCAGAAGAGAGAATGCAGGCATGAGTAACGAAAAGGAAGGTGAGATCCCTTCCCGCCGAAAATCTAAGGTTTCCTGGGTAAAGGTACTCTTCCCAGGGTTAGTCGGCCCCTAAGGCGAGGCAGAAATGCGTAGTCGATGGGAAACTGGTTAATATTCCAGTACATCTAGTAATTTCGAAGGGATGACACTTAAGGAGATCTCTTGCCAGGCGTTGGTTGTCCTGGTCCAAGCATTTAGACGTTGATTTGTGTAGGAAAATCCGCATGAAGAGTTGAGATGTTAAGGGTAGCGATCCTACGGGTGAGCGAAGTTGAGTGATTCATCGAGTCAAGAAATAATCTCTAAGGTTAGGTTACTAGGTACCGTACCGCAAACCGACACAGGTAGATGGGATGAGAATTCTAAGGCGTACGAGAGAACCCACGTTAAGGAACTCGGCAAAATACATGCGTAACTTAGGGAGAAGCATGGCTCAGCGCGTGATGGCGGAGTTGCAGAGTCCAGGAGAAAGCGACTGTTTACCAAAAACACAGGTCAATGCGAAAATGCAAATTGAAGTATATTGACTGACACCTGCCCGGTGCTGGAAGGTTAAGAGGAGCTGTTAGCGCTTGCGTGAAGCAGTGAATTGAAGCCCCAGTAAACGGCGGCCGTAACTATAACGGTCCTAAGGTAGCGAAATTCCTTGTCGGGTAAGTTCCGACCCGCACGAATGGTGTAACGACTTTCTTACTGTCTCAACGTGGGACTCGGTGAAATTGAAGTATCGGTGAAGATGCCGATTACCTGTGGTTAGACGGAAAGACCCCGTGAACCTTTACTGTATCCTGATATTGAACTATGGCTGCTAATGTGTAGGATAGGTGGGAGACTTTGATGTATGGTCGTCAGGCTGTACGGAGTTGTTGGTGAAATACCACCCTTTATTAGTTATATTTCTAACGTGGCCCGTAATCCGGGTCATGGACAATGTCAGGTGGGCAGTTTGACTGGGGCGGTCGCCTCCTAAAGAGTAACGGAGGCGCGCAAAGGTTACCTTAGCATGGTTGGAAATCATGCTGTAAGCGCAATGGCATAAGGTAGCTTGACTGCGAGACTTACAAGTCGAGCAGGTACGAAAGTAGGTCATAGTGATCTGGCGATTCTGAGTGGAAGGGTCGTCACTTAACGGACAAAAGGTACTCCGGGGATAACAGGCTGATTTTGCCCAAGAGTTCATATCGACGGCAAAGTTTGGCACCTCGATGTCGGCTCATCGCATCCTGGGGCTGGAGCAGGTCCCAAGGGTATGGCTGTTCGCCATTTAAAGCGGTACGCGAGCTGGGTTCAGAACGTCGCGAGACAGTTCGGTCCCTATCTGCCACAGGCGTTGGATGTTTGAGAGGATCTGTTTTTAGTACGAGAGGACCGAAACGGACGAACCTCTGGTGTATCAGTTATCGTGCCAACGGTAAGTGCTGAGTAGCTAAGTTCGGAAGGGATAACCGCTGAAAGCATCTAAGTGGGAAGCCTTCCTCAAGATGAGACATCCCTCTCCCTTTAAGGGAGCTGAAGGAATCTCGAAGAATACGAGTTTGATAGGCTGGCGGTCTAAGTGTGGAAACATATTGAGCCGACCAGTACTAATTTTCCGTGAGGCTTGACCATATTATTATTTATCTCT
>NZ_QQPQ01000098.1 GCF_003346715.1 Oceanispirochaeta sp. M1 | reverse complement strand
ACAATATTTGATTCCGGACTTGCTGCCAAAAGTGGCAGGTTTAAACCGGAATGGGGTGGCAGGATAAATCCGGATTACCCGGCAAGTTTAATCCGGAATGGGTGGCAGGATTAAACCGGATTTTCCATTCTGATTCTTTGCAAATAGCAATAGATGATATGAGAGATCTTATTTCTTCTTTAAATACTCTTGAAGTACATCGCTTCAGTTTTAAAGAAGTGCTTCAGGATATTATCAGGAGAGTCAATGAACAAAGTGAGATTCCTGTTACATTGTCTATGAGTGAGGACTTAAAATTAAAATCAATTTCTCCTGAAATATCTCTTCATATTATTCGTTTATGTCAGGAAGCAGTTTCAAATGCGATTAGACATGCAGAGGCAAGCTACATTTCATTAAGAATCAGTACAAGAGGTTATGAACTCAAAATCAGGATCACTGACAATGGAAAAGGATTTGACCAATCTGATTCAAATAACTCAAATGGAATAGGAATTATCTCTATGAGAGAACGTGTAAGACAGTGCAATTGTTTTTTGAAGATTACACCTCATAAGGGAGCAGGGACTGAAGTTTTTGCATCTATACCACTCAGGGAGGATATTGTATGAAAGTCTGTATTGTTGATGATCATCCTTCAATGGTGAGTGGGGTTCAGAATATTGTATCCAGTATTCCCCAATCAGAAATCTTGTGGACTGCAAATTCCATAAAGGAAACAGTATCAAAACTTAATGGTTCAGATATTCCAGAGATCATAATTATGGATATCTCATTTCCTGATGGTGATGGATTTTATTTGGCAGAAATAGTGAAGCAGAAGTATCCAGAAATAAAGATTCTTTTTTTGAGCATGCATAATCAATTTGATTTTGTCATCAAAGCAGTGAAGTCTCAGGCAAATGGATATCTGACAAAAGACTGCAGCGATAAGGAAATCCTTGCAGCTGTAGATGCTGTTTATAATGATAACATCTATTATTCTCAGAAGATCTTACAGCTTATTAATCAAGTAATAGCTCAATCAACTCTCAGCACATTTATTCCGGAAGCGAGCCCCTATAATTTGCTGTCTGATAGAGAAAAAGAAGTTTTTGAAAAACTCAGCCATCAGCTCTCAATCAAAGAGATAGCCTATGATCTTAAGATATCAAATAAAACTGTCTTTGCTCATAGGCAGAATATTTATAAAAAACTAGCTATTCATGATCAGCAAGATCTTGATGAAATTGCAGTTGAGATAGGTATTCTTTAGAGATTGTAAATCATTGCTCAATTTTAGCAGGTTTACAATTTTGCATCTTTTTGGCTTGTCAGTATAAGAAATATTCTAATTGTGATGAGAACAAGTACTCTATAAAATATAATTGACCACTTTTTTTGTTTTGTTCAAAGATTTTTTAATGGAGTAATCAACTTGAAAAATTTCTACTTAACTTTTAAGACCATATTTACAATTTCATTACTTGTTTTAGTCACACTTATTTTAGCTACCAGCTGTCGTAATCCAATTGTGAAACTAGGTTCGTATCAAGTGATTTATGACGGGAATGGTGCAGATGGTGGTGATGTCCCAATAGATGAAAATGGTTCTCTACCTAAGGATACTAGAGCATACTCAGAAGGTGATGAAGTCGTAGTTTTAGATTCAAGTAACCTTACTAAAACAGGGTATAAATTTAATTTCTGGAATACTAAGGCAGATGGATCGGGAATTTTATATACACCCGGTGAAACCTTAATAATGGACAAAGAAAATATAACTCTTTATGCTCAATGGCTGATAATTCAAACGTATAATATTATCTATTCAGGGAATGAATATGCAGGGCTTGAACTTGTTATTGATTATACATCTTATTCAGAAGGCTCGCCAGTTACAATTTTAGATAAAGGAAATATGATCTTTGATGGATATGCTTTCTTGGGATGGAATCCTGATTCAGATGGAGAAGAAGCAATTTATACGGCTGGAGAGATTATTAACATGCCAGGTCATAACTTATCTCTTTATGCTGTCTGGACTCAGTTGCCAACATTTTCAATTACTTACAATGGTAACCAATATTCAGGATTGAATGTACCAACTGATGGAAATCAATATTTGGAAGGAACAGAGGTTACTGTTTTAGACCAAGGAGATATGATCCTTGATGGGTATTCTTTTGTTGGATGGAATACAGATTCAGAGAGAACAATGGCGGTTTATACCGCAGGCCAGAAAATCGATATGCCGGCTTATGATGAAACTCTGTATGCAGTCTGGACTCAGCTACCCACTTATTCTATCAATTATGAAGGTAATCAATATAAAGGTTCAGATGTTCCGGAGGATAACAATCAATATATAGCAGGTAGTTTGATCAAAGTACCAAATCAAGGAGAAATGATCCTGGAAGGTTATACTTGTACTGGATGGGATACTGAAGCAGATGGCTCCGGAACTTTCTATTTGATCGGATCAGAAATCAGTATGCCTGATAATGATATTACTCTTTATGCTCAGTGGGAAATTATTCCTATCTTAGAGCTACAATTATCTGAAATTGAAAATTCAGTTTTAATAGAAGATCAGATACAACTCTCATGGGAGTATTTACCCAAAGGTGTTATCGGACAGAATGTTTCCTTCTCCTCTAGTGATGAAACAATATTAACGATTACAGATAATGGAATCGTTGAAGCATTAAACGAAGGTACAGCTGTTATTTCAATAAGCTCATCCGATGGTATATTTGAAGATGAAATTGAAATCTGTGTTTTACCAACATTTATTGGTTGTATAGACCTTTATAATTCAGGGGCATTAAGTGTCAATATTCCAATATCGTCAAGTAATAGTTCTTCAAATATTATTGATTGGGGGGATGGAACACGATCCACTTGGACAACATCTTCTGGATTAGCACATAGTTACAGTGAAACAGGATGGTATGATGTCAGGATTGGAGGAGATTTTATTTGGTTCGGCATTAATTCAAGTAAATTTTCTCGCTTCTTCAGTAGAATCGAAAACTGGGGGGGGTAGTCTTAAATGGTAGTTGGATCGGCAACCCCTTTTAGGACACTATTTTCTCGGACATCAAAGTTTTGTATTCCACTGGTGTTAAATACCCCAGAGACCCATGAATCCTTTTATTATTATACCAATTTACATAATCATATAGTT
>NZ_QQPQ01000097.1 GCF_003346715.1 Oceanispirochaeta sp. M1 | reverse complement strand
CAATCATGGACCGTATTGTTCACAGTTCTATCAGAATAGAGCTTCAGGGAGAGTCTGTAAGGAAGAAAATGTATAAAAAAACTTGACTCAAACCTGCCACCCGGGATTAGATGAAACCAGCGGTTGAAAAAAGCGACTTAGGTGGCAGGATAAAACCGGAATGGGTGGCAGTTTTCACCGGAATATCCATCAGGCCCCAGGCCCAGGCGCTGATAGACCCTGTTTCCTCATCAAAAAGAGGGTGCACCCCATTGGCATATTCATCATCGAAATCAGGGTCGAGATCTCCATAATAGGCTGTTGCCAGGCCGTATCCCCTTTCAATGAGTGTTGATGCCGGCCAGCGGTTGGCACGGACAGCCCTGCTTTCCCCGGATGCCCGATTGTCGGTAATTCCATACTTCTTACTGTTCCGTATCCAGACTTCAGGAAGAGGAATATCTTGTTCTTCGCTTACGCTATGATTTCCATAGAAGTTCAGACCCAGGAAAAGCGGAGATGGTCCTGTTATGTTTTTCGGCAGATATATGAGGAGATCCATGTATGGTCCGGCCTCGCCGGGAGTAAAATACACGCGAATAATCTTACGAATGGCGTTTCCATCCAGGGCATCGGGTTTGATATCAAGGATCTCAAAGTGCATATTCTCGGGTTTCTCAGGAATGGGACCATATACATATTCATTGAACAGACTGATGATCTCATCTCTGCGGATCTCATCCCACATACGGATATCCTCTACGGGAGTTCCATCGGAAAATTGCAGTACAGGAGGTAGGGTGTACTCCTTTACCGGTTTGCTGAACAGGAGAGAACCAGCCTCTCCTATAATAAGTAAGGAAAGAGCCACTGCTGCCAGGGAAGAAAGAGCCGGAATTATCCGAGCTGCAATGCCTATGGTTCGTATCTTTTCCTTTCTGTATGAATCGATCACTTGATATATGAGGATAAGAAGATATATTCCACCGAGAGAGATCAGAGTGAGAATTATCAAAATCCAGTTCATCTGGACCCCGACTGCATCAGTGATGAATTTGTTCATATCAGGCCAGAGCCATCGGTTGCCAGATACAAGAAGGAGAAAAACAATAATAGGCAACAGGATTACCGGATAGACAATCATTCGGGTCAGGTTTGTGTTCTTCTTACTCATAAATGTTTTCCTTCATTACTTGTTCCTCTCGATCAATGAAAGGCTAACACGGAAACTCATATCCATTAACCAGTTTTTTAAATCAGTTTCCGCCTTTTTTCAAAAAATCATATATTCCAGAATAAAAGGAACTGATCAGCATAGCTCTCATAGAATCCGTATCTTTCATCCGCTTTAGATTGTTTTTCTAATATAGAGGTAAGGGTATGAACGTAATAACCATTTCGCGGAATTTAAACAGCGGTGGTCTTACGATCGGTCAAAAGGTAGCAGATGAACTCGGCTATTCATTTGTTACCAAAAAAACCATCGAAGAGATCATGAATCAGTATGGTATGGTGAGTTTCGATGAATTCTATGAAACATCTCCCGGTTTTCTGGATCGACTCGATCAATTTCATGAGGATATGATACGTTTTCTATACAGGGTAATTCAGGCAATAGCAGTACATGGAGAGATTGTGCTCCTTGGAAGAGGCAGTTTTGCAGTCTTTCCCGATTTCTCCGATGTTCTCAATGTCCGTCTATGGGCTCCCCTTGAAGAAAGAGTCAAACGTCTGATGGAACGAACCAATAATACATCTTGGCGGCAGTGCATGGATGATGTGACAGAACATGATCACATGCGCAAGGCCTTTGTGGAGAAATGGCTGCATGGACATCCAGACAGGGCCAATGCTTTTGATCTTGTTATCAACACATGGAAGGTGCCTCAGGACAATGCTGTACAAATTATTGTCGATACAGCCCGATTGAATCGAGACCTGAAACTGGATAAATTCAGAACCCTGGATTCACTAGACATAGACTCTGTTTTACTGAATACGGTAAAAGAAGTTCTGGGAAGATGATGCTGGCTCCTGTTTAGCAGGTGATGTATCTACTAAATCAGGGGAACTCAATTAAGCCACTCTAAAGAGTGACTTAATTGAGTTCACACCATACAGGCTTCAGTTATTTACCAGACTTTGTCGCATTTCAAATCTTGCAATAAAAATTGCAGCTACGATACCAACTGTAAAGATAACAAGTGATGCATAAGAAAATATGGCAGTAATTCCCATTGATGTCATAATCCTACCATTAACGGCAGTACCGAAAGCACCTCCTATAAACATATTAAATGAAGCAAGAGACATGGCTGTTCCTCTCATTTTAGGTAACTTTGCCTGGGCTGCTGATACTAGCGTTGACTGAAGAAATATAAAAGCAACTCCGAAACTAAATAGGCCAATAATGAGTAAATAAACATTACTCATTGTAGAAAGGATATATAAACCTGCAAAACCCAATACACCAGCAGTAACTAGAAAACCATGTTTGAGAACCATCTTTGCTTTTGGTGCAATTCTTCCGCCTAGAACTGTTCCAAGACCAAAAAATGAAAGAATAAGACCTACTTGAAGAACTGAAAAACCCGTTAGAGTTTGTATTAACTTTCCTGAATACGTAAAGCTTCCAAAGACTGTAAATCCAACAAAGAAGATAACCATGACAAGTCGCATAAAGCGATAATTTGACAGAGGAACTTTATAGGCCTGAATGAAGTTTAATTTATCTACAACACCTTTATCTTTCTGGAGAAGTTTCAGAATAGCAAATGCAACTATGAGTTCTCCAATTCCATATACAATATAAACAAGTCTCCATGATCCAAAATAGGAGATGATCCCTCCAAGTGCTGTAGCGCTTGCCCCCCCGAGGAACATCAGCCCCATAACCTTTCCTAAAGCACCCTGTCGCTCCTTATCATTGTATGATTGGCCAACAAGAGCCATTGTTACAGGAAAAACGCCAGCACCGAAGGCTCCATTAAATGATCTTAAAACTATCAGACTGGGTAGATTGTAAGCAAAGCCTCCAAGAATACTGAAAACAGCTGTACCAAAAGCGGCAATACTGATAATTCTCACTTTTCCGAATCGATCAGACAGAGGACCGAATATAAGAGTGAAAAATCCAAAAGAGAGCATATAAGCTGTTACAGAATAGGCAGCCTGCTGCAGCCCAATGCCTAAGTCCTCCGATATTTTCAGTAGCAAAGGAGCTGCTGCATAATTATCACCATTCGTCATAAAAGCAAGTAAGCCCAAAGATAGAATCATTATATTCCGTTTATCTTTCATAATTTTCCTTATTTAAAATCACAGCTGTCCAAGATAAAATTGCTTCATAAAAACAGCCCCATTTGACCATCTGAAAAAAACATTGATTCTGCCATTGGTTTTGGCTTATTCAACCATAGCCAGATATCTTTTTTCATGAACAATA
>NZ_QQPQ01000096.1 GCF_003346715.1 Oceanispirochaeta sp. M1 | reverse complement strand
ATTGACTCTATGATTTTCCATTGGTCGTCAGTTGGTAATGCAGTGTGTTCACATTCTGCAGAGCTGACTGTCGAGTGGTGGAAACCAAGCTTGTCAGGTGGTGGAAGTGCTGGCGGGCGGGTAACAGGACGCATCAGGGGAAGCCCTCAGTTACTGTCTTCTCAGCCTCTCTTTCAATGTAAGGCCTGAGGGCCTTTATTGCCATTGATATCCGTGATCATGTTGATCTAAAAATATTAAAAAAAGAGTTTAATCTGGCTACAAGCGACGATAAGTATACAACTTATGCTTCTTTATTTGTCTTTGAGGAATTACGGAATATACAGGGAGATGCGGCTTTTTTCAAAATAGGACTTCCAGATCATCATATATAATGATCTGGGATACACAAAGTCTTCCTTTTTGTCACCTCAATGCCAGCGTGAAAGCATTCATTCCTTTCACAAAAAGATTTTCTCATTTTTTAAAGATTATAAACTTCAAGTTATTCTGCACAGTTGTGGTGATTTTCGCCCTCATCTACCCTGCATTATTGAATCAGGTATTAACTGTATACAGGCAATGGAAGCTAAAACCGGGAGGAATGTTTAAGCAAACTAAATGGTATGAAGAAGCTGAAAGCACCTTATATTTATATGTCTGATCATTCTATTCCTCCCAGTGTTTCAGATCATCAATATATGCTTGAGTTATTCTGGAATAACTGCCAATACTAATTTATGCATTATCTATACTGTTCCGCCGAAAATCGATATATCTTATCCTCAAAAAAGAAATGGAATCTAATTTTTTATAGTCCTATATTTATAGAGGAATAAAGGGAACATCAATGATTGCAGCAAAGATAAGAATGATTATTCTACTGTCAGGATTTTTGACAGTAACAAACGGACTGTTTGCAGAAGAAAGGCTGTTTATTTCTCTTTCCTATGCCCCGGGGTTGAGCGATTATATCCGTCTGGACTCATCTCCTGAGAATCACACGATTAAAAGGTCAGTTCTTGGATTTGATCATTCTCTCGGATACTTCCCTAAAACAAGATGGGGATTCGGTTACGATACCCATTGGGGGATGATTGATCAGTTCAGAATAAAAAACGGATCAAACGAACTGATCCTGGATCAATGGACAGGACGCTTTTATCAGCTACATTTTTCCCCCCAAGTTTATTTTATTCCCTATGAGAAAGAAAACCATATTTTATGTCTCGGCTTGGGGCCATCCTTCACCATGGCTTACTACCTTTCCAAATACAACAATGATTTCGAAGACTTCTATATAGGGTTGGATTTCAACGCCAGATACAGATATATGCTGAAAGAGAGTTTTTTTCTCAATGTGGGCCTCCGCACGACCATTGATTATGTTTATTTCGGCGGTTTTGTGGAGAATATTTTCACAGATTTCATCCAGTTGCAATGCATGCCTGAACTGGGAATAGGATTCAAGTTTTAATTACTTTTCCTTTAGAACCGTCGTATTGATAATGCCTGATCCCGATTCGATCACCTTGCAAACTAGTTCCGATTCAGACATCAGCAAAGTCATAAAACCAATTCGTGAAGCAGCAAGGATAGTGTTATCTCCAACGGATGTGTCTCTCAACCGAGCCGCCGCTCCGTTAACGATATAGTACACGCCGTTTACCTTATCCAAGATTTGTAAATCATGTTCATGACCACAAATATACAGGTCAGCCCGATGATCCAGAATCTCCTGCAGCCTTGCAATCAGTGGCCCGTTGGAGCCATGGTCTCCATTGCTGAACAAAGGCTTATGCCCGCAAACTATTTTCCAATCAGCATCTGATTCTTCCAGGCAGGAGTCCAGCCAGACAAGCTGCTCAGCATCTCCGTAGAATATGCTTTCAGTATCGAGAAAAAGGAAGTCTGCTTTGGTTCCATCAGGGAGGGTCCTGGATTGTTTATAAAAAAAACTTGGCATCTGCCAACGGTCGTTGTTGGGAGACACATATTCCAGTTGGGCACCGATATTACCCTGATAATCATGATTTCCCAGTATGGAATAAAAAGGCATGCTCAGAATATCGGGGTCATAGATTGATTCAAATGTACTATACCATTGGGGATCAGTCACCGATTCGACACCAACGGAATAAAAAGAATCCCCCAGGTTGATTATGAATTCAATCTGGTTTACAGGATTCTGAACATAATCAGACATAGCGGAGGCCGTCAGTCTTTGTCCATCATCTCCTGTACCGGCATCTCCGTAGACAAGAATTTCAAGGTAATCAATTCCGCTTTCTTTTTGATATTCCGTAAATTCCGGGATTAATTCTCCTGCATCCTGATCCATCCGGCAGGAAGCTAAAACTAGGAATATCAGCAGAAGATATATCCATCTAGGTAATTTGGGGTTTTCATTCAACATTCTGTATCAAAGAGTAAAATTTTTTTGCTTGTATTTCAATTGAAAAATTCAACAGTCGGGAAATAACAAGCCTCCATAATCAATCACAGTAATCATCTTACCGAAATCCTAGATAAATCATGTGGAATTTATGGATATCCTGATGCCATGAAATATGATAAAGGGCCTGGATTCAGATCTTCAAGAATCACCGAGACAATAAATGGTCTTTATTAAGCAAAGTAATTTGGAGAAGAGGACCTTGGAGATATTCCTCCAAAAAAATTTAAAATCATGTATTATAAAAGTCTAAAACATTGGCCTTAGTCGCTGTATTTAAATAATACAGGCTCCTGAATTTTCGGTATGGTTCATTCAAGTCCCTCTGTCAATTCGCTTTACATTCTTCAATAGTGAACTTCGTTTGCATTTTTTAGCCATTTGTAATAAATTGTAATCATTAATTCACAATTGGAGATAATAATGAAATTGATTCTTACATGTTTAGGCATACTTGTTTTTGCCTCACTTTTTTCTTGTGCAAACGGTAATACACCTGCTGACACAACGCTGCCAATTACGGTTACTATTGATGGAACTGAATATGCTGCGACTGGTTCATATGACTTTGGTTTAGCTGAAGCCAAAAGCACCGGTATAACAAAAACCATCATCCTGACAAATAGCACAGAATTTGAAATCACAGTTAAATCAATTACTCTTTCAGATGAAGTGAACTATTCTTTGATAACTCCCACTCTACCACTAACAACTGCAGTAGATGGCACAGCAGAAGTCAAGCTGACCTACAGCCCTCAGGCATCAGGCAGCCAAGACTCAACAATCAGTATAGAAGTTGACGGCCTTACAGATCCATACATATTGAACCTTACAGGTGAAGGGAATTATGCGCCAACTGTTAAATTTGGAATGAAGGTTAGCGGTGCAGAAAATTCAGCCGCGAATGGATTTTATGACAGGGATGGATTTTACAGTAACTATCCTAATTACACCATGGCAGGAAACGATTACTACATGCGCTTTTTTGATAATGATTGGTTCTGGGGAATTGGCAGTACACAGGGATTAGACGGACCTGAATATACAACAGAGAGTAAGGTTACATATATGGTTCCGCCAGAATCCGGATGGACAGTTATTCCTTCAGTGATTCCCAATGGGGCAAGGTTACCTCTCACTCCTCTCACTCCTCTCAGTGATCCCAGTGATCTCAGCATTACTCATTATGACATATCCGGAACCACTGGAGAGATCGATGACGAGCTAACAGCAAATTATCTGTACTTCGATACTGAGGGTGATGCAGAAGCAACGACCAGTACTTCATATCAATGGTATCGATCCGATTCTGAAGGTGAAACATACACAGCAATTACAGAAGCAACATCAAAGACATATACACCAAATAATGATTTTGATAGTGGACACTACCTTAAGGTTGAAATAACTGTTACTGCTTCAACAGGAATTACAACAGAATCAGTAATAATGAGTAGCGCGACCATTAGGATACAAGGTCCTTCATAATAGGGATAAGCCTAAAAATAAGCCGGTTTGTGTGACGCTTTCCGGCCTATTTAAGAACTAGTGTCATGACCGACTAATTCTAAATTTATTCAAGATCTTTTATAAACTTCATGAATTGGGTATCATCAGATTTATGAGTGATAAGCGTAGAGTAAAAGTAAAGTTATCTTTATCCGGTCCGGAT
>NZ_QQPQ01000095.1 GCF_003346715.1 Oceanispirochaeta sp. M1 | reverse complement strand
TGGGTCAAATTAGGGGCTACTGTGAATGCTTGAGATGAAAACTGTTCGAAAGCCGTATGAGGGAAAACTTCATGTACGGTTTGATGAGGGGGGCAGGGGCGCCTGCCTCTACTCTACCATTCGCAACGATCTCGCCATCTTTCCTCCTGCAGCTTAAAAGGATGTTATACGGATTGGGGTATAAATAATCTTAATTTAAAATAGTTTAATAGGAGAATAATATGTATAAATCAGCTTATGAGTCACGAGAAGACCTAAAAGAATTCGGAGATAATGGCTTACTATTATTTTCTTTAATTTTACGCTTTGGATATGATGATATAACAACAATTGCATCTGAAGCACTAACTGATGGCCCTAATGATAAAAAGGCTGATCTAGTTTTGATAAATAAAGATGATGGGATAGCTATTATTGCCCAAGGATATTATGCTACGATACCAAAACAATCTGCCCCTTCTAGCAAAGCTTCTGATTTAAATACTGCTGTAGGCTGGTTATTAAATAGAGAAATTAATGATTTACCCGAACATCTACAATCTCCTGCACTTGAATTAAGAACTGCAATAGCAGATGGTTCTATCCATAGTATTGAGGCTTGGTATGTACACAATTTGCCTGAGTCGCAGAATTGTGAGAATGAATTGAAAACTGTTGAACATACTTTGAGTAGTATTGTATCAACTCTGTATCCTGATTTAAAAATAACAGTATCATCCCATGAAATAGGTGATGGGAAATTGTCATCAATGTATCAGATGACGCAAACTCCTATTTTAGTAAACGAAAAACTTGAATTTAAAGTCCCTGGTGGTTTTGAAATAAAAGGTGATGATTGGCATGCATTATCTACAGCAGTTCCAATTCGAACATTACATGAGATGTTTGGGAAATATGGAAAAGATATTTTTAGTGCAAATATTAGAGACTATTTAGGAACAAGAAAAACTGATTCGAATATTAATTATGGAATAAAAATAACCGCTAAAGAAATTCCACAAAAATTCTGTGTATATAATAACGGAATAACAGCAATTACTCATTCATATGAATTAAAAGACAATATTCTTCATGTAAGTGGACTTTCAATAGTAAATGGAGCTCAAACAACAGGAGCAATTGGAACATTAAAAGATTCACCTTCTGAACAAGCATTTGTATCAGCAAGATTCATAAAATGTGATTCACACGATACAATTACCAACATTGTTCGGTTTAATAATAGCCAAAATAAAACAACTGCAATGGACTTTAGAAGTAATGATATGATTCAAGATCGATTAAGAAAAGAATTCGATTCAATTGGTGATCATGTTTATCCAGGAGGTAGACGCGGTGGTGTGGAAGATGCAATTAAAAGACAATCAAATTTATTAGCATCTGATTCTGTTGCTCAATCATTAGCTGCGTTTCATGGTTATCCGAATGTTGCATATAACCAAAAATCAGGTATTTGGAATAAGGATGAACTTTATAGTAAATTTTTTAATGAGAAACTAGGTGCAGAGCATATCTTATTGTCATACTCATTATTTGAAACAGTAAAAGAATTAAAACTAAGTTTATTTGCCAAATTAAAAAATGAAGAGGATATGCTTAAAAAAGAAGAAGATCGGTTAGCATTTCTTAGAATGCGCGGTGCTAATTATATTTTTATATCAGCAATTTCTTCTTGTTTAGAGATAATTCTTAATAAAAAAATTCCAAATTTCTTCCGAATCTCATTTGATAATAAAATTAAATTAAATAAAGCAAAAGAATTATGGTTTTCAATCGTAGATAGTACCATTCCTTTCAGTAATCATTTGATAGAACCAACAAAGAAATCATTAGGTGTAGTAGCAGAGAATGAAAAAGCAATTGATACATTCAGATCTCTTGTTGAATCAACATATAATGCAAATAAAGAAATATTTGAGAAGTTTTCTGAAAATATAACCGTATAACAAAAACTTGCAGCAGACATCCTGGCAGATCATGATTCTTGCATTCGCAACAATCACGCCTGCTGGCGGATGCAGCTGAAGTTGGTGTTATACGGACAAAAAATTCTCAAAATAGAGAAAATATGATATAAATCATTTGAAAAGATGAAAAGATGCCCTCCGTCCATGGCGGGCAAAGAAAGAATGGAGATATAATGGCACAATCAATTGAACCGAATATAGCAGATTTGGCTAATGGATGGCTAAAATCGTACAAATTAGATTATAAACTTGAACAAGAATCATTAAATTCTGAAATAGACAAAGCCCTTGATGATTATTTCTCTAAAAATGGAGGAACAGGCGGAAATCGTCCAGATGCAAAATTATTACTTCAAGATAAAAACTTAGATTATTACCCTATTCTTATCGAGTATAAAGGTTATAAAGACAAACTTGAAAAGCTCAACAATGACGGACAAGTTGATAATAAAGCAGCCAAAAACGAACCAAATTTTAAAAACATCAATTCATTTGCGGTAAACGGCGCAGTTCATTACGCAAATGCTTTACTTCATCATACAAGCTATACAGACATTATTGCTATAGGAATGACCGGTTACAAAAATGAAACAGGAAAAATTGAACACCAAATTGGTGTTTATTATGTTTCAAAAAGCAATTTTGGTGTAGGTCAAAAAATTGGCGCTTTTTCCGATTTCTCTTTTCTAAAAAAGGAAAATTTCGATGCTTTTATTGAGCAAGTAAATACTTTGAGTTTAACACAAGAAGAAATTGAAAAACTCAAAGAACAACGAGAAAAAGAAATTGATGCAAGTCTAGTTAAATTAAACAACGATATTTATCAAAACGAAAAAGGGCTTGGCGAAAATGACCGTGTATATCTCGTTGCAGCTTCAATTATTGCAACTCTTGGGATTTCTGGGAAAGTTAAACCACTTGAAAAATCGGACTTAAAATCATCGTCAGAGGAAGGCAATACTGATGGTGAAATTATGGTACGAAAAATCAAAGCCTTTTTAGGTGAAAAACAATTACCAAGAGAGAAAAAAGATTTAATAATTAGAACTTTATCAAATACGCTTTTGACAGAAAATATCAATAAAGTTGAAAGTGGTGAAAGTCAGTTAAAAAGAGTATTTATAAAAATAGTAGATGATTTAGGTATTTATTATAAAATTGGTTTAACCACCGATTTTACAGGAAAACTTTTCAACGAAATGTATGGTTGGTTAGGGTTTACACAAGACAAATTAAACGATGTTGTACTTACTCCCTCTTATATTGCAACTCTATTGGTTAAACTAGCCAGAGTAAACAAAAATTCCTATGTGTGGGACTTTGCCACAGGTTCGGCAGGTCTTTTGGTTGCTGCAATGAACGAAATGCTTAATGATGCTAAAAACTCCATTTCTTCGCCCGATGAACTTGCTCAAAAACAAATTAAAATCAAAGCTGAACAATTGCTCGGATTAGAGTTGCTTTCAAGTGTATATATGTTAGCAATTCTGAATATGATTTTAATGGGTGACGGTAGTTCAAACATTTTGAATAAAAACTCACTAACCGATTTTGATGGAAAATATGGATTTGGAAAAACTGATAACAAATTCCCTGCTGATGCATTTGTACTAAACCCGCCATATTCTGCCAATGGCAACGGAATGAACTTTGTAGAAAAGGCACTTGGAATGATGAACAAGGGTTATGCCGCAATCATTATCCAAAATTCAGCAGGTAGTGGAAAAGCAAAAGATTACAACATAAAAATATTAGAAAAGCATACTCTTTTGGCAAGTATAAAAATGCCTATTGATTTGTTTATTGGAAAATCAAGTGTACAAACCAACATTTATGTGTTTAAGGTAAACGAAGCCCATCACAAAGACGAAATCGTAAAATTTATCGATTTTTCAAATGACGGATATGCAAGAAGCAATCGTAAAAAAGCAAGCAATAACCTAAAAGATACCGACTTAGCAAAAGAACGTTACGAGGAATTGGTTAATTTAGTTCGATTTGGAAAAGGCAAATTAAATATTTTTACAGAGAAAGAGTACTACGAAGGAAATATTGATCCTTTGTAAGCGCTAATATCTCCCCGTGTTGACTGATCGTCTATGGGATGAGTTCTTCTTTATCAATGTTCCATGGAAGCAATTGTTCCAGATCCTGATTAGTATTGGCCAGTGGAATTTTCTCAAATATAT
>NZ_QQPQ01000094.1 GCF_003346715.1 Oceanispirochaeta sp. M1 | reverse complement strand
AAACAAATTGTAGCACGATGGGGTCGCTTTGCGGCCCCTTTTTACATTTAAAGACTTTCGAATAATTGTTTTGAAAAAGAAAAGGGCTGTCGCTTTAGTCTAATTAGACTTTTGCAACAGCCCCTTTCGATGGAGATTATGTATTTAAATTATCAGACAGAACCTTAATTATGGATTCCTTTGATAGTGTTTCTTTCCTTCATGAAGTGGCTAATCCCTCGTCAACACCCCGGAGTATCGATTATACGGGTCTTGAAAGCCTGGCTGCCGGAGCAGTGCAGAATGATACGCTCATTCTCTCTGGATACACGGCAAGCGGATCTCCCTCCCTCATCAGACTTAACCCTTCTACTGACACAGTCGAGAATATTATACCCCCCGGTTTAATAGAGGTACTCTCCATCAATCCCTCCCCGGACGGAAGCCTCTACGTGCAGGGAATCCTCCTTGAAGATAGGACCTCCTGCCTCATGAAAATAGACAGTGACGGCAACAGAACCATTCTATTGGATGACCTTAATTCCACCATAGACGATGTGGTCAACCTGGAATGAGGGCTCTTCAAACTACAGCGTAAGAGATGATATATGGGGGGAATATCTCCCTTCGCTCTGCTGTCGCATCCTCCATGCCATAGACCTAAGGGTTTAAAGCTTATATTTTCCATGTTACATTTGCTTCATGGAAAATACACAAAACACCCCGGATATTGCCAAAGGAGAACCCTTCGTCTTTCGCCTTGAGCGCTCTAAATATAAGGACAATCTCTATGTCTGTGTACCTGGCAATGTATGCGATAATCCCAGTTGCAGTTGTCAGGATCTTGGCATCGCCATATATAATTATCCCGGAGAAGGGCAGCCTCTTTCACCGCCCCCTGTCTATACCTTTGTAATTGATCTGGCCTCCCGCAGTATTCAGACCGATTATCTAAGCAATTCCGAAAGCCTGGACTTTGCCGGCTCCTTTCTGGACCATAGCGCATCTGATCATTGGGATCTCTACAATCAGGCCTTTATTTACCTGAAAGAGGAAGCCATACGGCAGAAAAAACTCCTCAAGGGGACAACAGACTCTGTGGCCGGTCAGGTCATAGCCCTGCATCAGGATAAAAAAGGTCGGAATGACCCCTGTCCCTGTGGGAGTGGGAAGAAATATAAGAACTGCTGCGGCTGATCGAGGGTCGGGACCCTTCTAATACTGAATCCTGGCGTTGGCCGACAACCCAAGGCTCTGGCTGGGCAAACCATAGACCACACCCATATCAATCTTCAGTATAAAGATACTCAGGCCCACACCACCGAACAGGCGGAAAGAACCACCGTTAACCTCTGAAAGGACATTCAAACCGTTTGGATCAACTGATAGGCCTGTGGCATCTTCAATCTGGCTGATCTGAGTACTATCGATCAATGTTCCGTCCACATAGACATTTGAAGCCGTCAGACCTCCACCGGCGGTTGAAAAGCCGTAGGAATAGCCCGCACCCGCAGAAAGGTTTATAAAGAGGAGCTTCTTGCTCACCTGAGCCTTTAGATCCATAACATTGGTGCTCCAGTTGTAATTCATGTCTGAATCTTCAAGACTCAGGGTTGTTCCCGCACCTGTACCGGAAATATCTACCGTCTGATCCGCAACGGGGACTATGATATCTCCATTGAGCCAGGTATAAGCGAATCCAAGGGACACATCGGGAAGAAATTTCTTATCCTCAATAATTCCCCAGCGGATGTCTCCACCAATCATCTTAAACCCCACAGACACACCCTCAAGATCAAGCATGTCAGGATTCAGAATACCGATTTTAAAACCAATTTCAAAGGGTATCACAGGCAGACCCAGGCGGGCATCAATTGAATAAACAGGAAGGGGAACACCCAGTGTGCCATAGTCACCCAGGCCATCATTACCCGTCAGGGCATAGACCTCTTCAAAGGCCTCGGAGGGGAGAAACACGGCCCCCGCAGTCAAACCAATTCCAAAATGGGGGAACTTGCCGCCATAAGCATCATTCCAGTTCAGTCCCATACTTGCTGCCAGGGGCAGGGCGTTGGCTGTTTCATCTGCAAAGCTCTGAAAACTGTCTTTTACAGCATCAAGATCATAGGCGGACAGAGAGGTTGCAAGAGCCACCAGAAGAAATAAAATGAATATTTTTTTATAGTTGACTCCTTAGTTTTTCTGAAATCTATCTATAAATATAAGGCTTTTGCTCGGTGTTTTCTTGGTTTTAGTGAATTATGAAGGGGGAAGTCTCCCCCTCGCTTCATTGCTCGCCCATGCAACCTGGGGCTTTATCCGGCTCTGCTGACGCGCCGCCGGGCCACTGGCCGGGTATTGCGCTGCCCCCTCTTTGGGAGGATTCTCAAATTATCCTGACCAATTCCTATGTGTGCAACCCTGATCACTCAAACACTCTTATTGCTCCCTTTAAAAATCTATGTTAATTTTCAAAACAGTCTGTAGGACTGATAACCCTATTTCAAATCAGATATACTGGTCTTCAACAAAACGGGGATCTATATATGATAAATGAAATTGTAATTTACAAGTGAAACAGAAACGGTTTCCGGTTTTTTGCTTTCTTGATTTCCGGGAGCCCTGTAAACTTTAGAATTTATAAAAAATCTAAGGAGTGTTATGAATGAGAGATCTATTTACATCAGAGAGTGTCAGTGAAGGCCATCCTGATAAATTGTGTGACCAGGTATCTGATGCCGTATTGGATGCCTGTTTAAGACAGTATACTGAAAGCCGGGTAGCCTGTTAAACCTTTGCCACCACTGGTATGGTTCTGGTTGGTGGAGAGATAACTACTGAAGCATATGTAGATCTTCAGGAGATAGTCCGTGGTGTGGCCAAAAAGATTGGTTATGAAAAGCCCGAATACGGACTGGACTATAAGTCCATGGCCGTTGTGAATATGCTTCACAGTCAGAGCCCCGATATATCACAGGGAGTTTCTGGTACAGGATTATACAAAGGGGAACAGGGGGCGGGAGATCAGGGCATGATGTTTGGATATGCCTGAAATGAAACACCTGAATTGATGCCGGCCCCCATCATGTATTCACATCAAATATTGAGTCATGCGGCAAAAATCAGAAAAATGGTGTTTTAACCTGGCTGCGTCCAGACTCTAAGAGTAAGGTAACTGTCGAATATGATGGTCATACACCGAAAAAAATCAATACGGTTGTTGTCAGTCATCAGCATGATGAGAATATCAGTTATGAAGAACTGATATCGGAAATCATAAAAAAAATCATCAATCTGGTTCTGGAGCCGACAGGATTACTGGCAGATGATACAGAATACTTCATCAATCCCACCGGAAGGTTTGTCATTGGTGGACCTCACGGTGATACCGGCCTAACGGGGCGTAAGATCATCGTTGATACCTACGGTGGAATGGGACGTCATGGTGGGGGAGCTTTCAGCGGGAAGGACCCTTCCAAGGTGGACCGCTCTGCGGCCTATATGGCACGGTATGTAGCTAAAAATATTGTCGCAGCCGGACTCTGTGACCGCTGTGAGGTTGAACTGGCCTATGCAATAGGTGTTCCCTATCCCATCAGTATCCTGGTGGAGGATTTTGGTACGGCCAAGGTTGATGTTCAGGTTATTAAAAAAGCAGTCAATGATGTTTTTGATCTGACTCCTGCGGGAATCATTAAAAAACTGGATCTGAAGAGACCTATTTATCAGGAGACTGCTGCTTATGGACATTTCGGACGGGATGAATTCTCTTGGGAGAAAACCGATAAGGCCGAGGATTTAAAAAAACTGGTATAAGATTAGTTTTTTATTTCTGAACCTCTCTCAAAAAGGGAGGTTTAATTTTATGTGTCAAGTTCAGGCCATCTCAGCCAAAGGGGTGAATCCCCTCCTTTCAGCTGTGTGTTATATTGCTAATTTTAATCCTTTGAGCAGCGATTCTTTGTACAGTGTCAGTCAGATGTTATTCTCTCTATAATGGGATTACAGCGTGCCGGACATATGTTTTTTTCCTTTAATAAGGTTTTATACAGGATAGTGAAGGTTTGCTTCAGTTCTTTTCAGAAGTAATTCATCCAGGTATCATGTAGACACCCAAGTCTCCACCTGGGAATCCTGGCATCAGTAAACACATCCCTCATGGAACAAAGTCGTAATAATTTTTCGATCTAAATAGGGCTTACTGAAAAAGTCTTTCAGGCAACCCTAGTTCTCCTGATTTTGAATCTTTCTTCAATTTCTCTCATTTCTTTGGAACACATTTTGTCCAAGTTCATGACAAATATTGAAAGGAAGA
>NZ_QQPQ01000093.1 GCF_003346715.1 Oceanispirochaeta sp. M1 | reverse complement strand
TTAAAAAAATGATTCCGGAAATCGCTTAAAAAGTGGCAACTTTAAACCGGAATGGGTGGCAACCTTCGTCCGGAATCACTGGCAACTTTGAACCGGGATGGGTGGCAACTTTCATCCGGATTTTCTACAGTATAAGTATCTTTTGATTTAAATGAATATTTGACAAAATTTGATGATATTTCTGAACATTTTGAAATTGATTAATTAATTCATTTCTGAAGCAATCAATGATTATATAGATTTGGATGGGAATGTAAATAAAGTTTAAATATGTAAATTGAAGAACTAGAAAAAACCAATTATTAGGGAAATTGTAAGGAAATTATTAGGGGAATTATTAGGGAAATTGTAAGTTGACTAATAAATATTTAAACACTAGACTGCCGCATTCGGCGTTGCCGAACGAATGTTGATCAGGAATTATAAACGGAATGGTATGACCAATATTATGCCGAATGACAGATACTTCATTGTACTAACAATTATTGAACTATTAAGGAAGTGTATATGAGCAGATTTAAGGCTCTGGCCAGGTTTTGGCTGGTTTTTAGTGGGTTGCTGTTGGTGTCCGGGACAGCCTTTGGACTCAGAACCGATGTAAAACCACGGATCCCGTGGTTTTCCGAGTCTTCGGGTACTTTAGACCAGGGTACGGTGATCACAATTTCCGGGGAAGAAAAATATAAAAATGACAAGGCCTACACGATTCTCTATATGACTTCGGATATGGATCACTTTGCTGTGTACAAGGGCGAGGAATTCATACTGGACAAGCCTTTGAAAATTACTGCATATGCCAGGTATAACCCGTATCCAGACTTTTACGAAAGCGATGCCCAGAGCCGTTATGCCTACGGCGAATATAAGGTCAAAATGCCCGGTCTGGTCATTACACCGGCACCCGGGGTGTACTACAAGGGTCAGACGGTCAAGCTCGACTGCGGTCGCGTCCCCGTGCTGGAATACTCCTTTGACGGAACCAGTTGGAAGGCCTACACGACCCCCCTGGTACTGGACAGATCCAAAAACATTTTCGCCCGGGCCAAGTGGTCCACCTTTACCACTGTCTACAAGGCAGAGTATGTGGTCGGGGGGCCCCCCACACCACGGATCATGCGCGACCCCGGTGCCTACGACCAGAACACTTCTGTTCCATTTTATCCCGGGGACGACAGGTTTTATTTGACTGTCAACAATGACGGCAGCAGCAAGCTACAGAATGCTAAACATTATTACGGCAGCCGGAAAAATAGCAATGATTTCCTCGAGACAATACCCGTGGACCCCCGGTCAGTACTGGAATACTCCTTTGACGGCACTACCTGGGCAACTTACACAGAACCCCCACGCTTGGCTGACAGCACTACAATCTATGCGCGATCCAGAGCCCTGGGACCGGATCCCCGGGCTGGCAGCCTTTCCAAGGTGGTCAGTGTGGATTATATAGTCAATGTCCCCATGCCCCACTTCGCGCTCACTGGGGGGGCCTACCCAAAGGGCACCAGTATCCAGATCACTGGCGACCCACGCTTCATTCTGGAGTATACTCCTGTCGGCAGTCATGAGTGGATGGAATACAAGGGCCCTCTGGTGCTGGAAAAAGAGGGAACCATCTGTGCCCGGTCCAGGGAAGCAGGCGTCAACGGTGCACCGGATCGCCACTCCGGTTCTATGCTGGGACAGTATACTATCATGGAAAGTGCAATCCACCGCGCCAAGGGCGTAGTTGCCTACGTCCGCGAAAGACAGATGGCTATTATCGTAGAAGATACGACCCGGAAAAAGTGGTATTACGAATTTAAGGGGCCAGCACTGATTGACCCCGAGTATTTGATGATGGGAGCCAGGGTTGATTTCGATGTGGACCTCAGAGGTCGAAAGCCGGTAATTACCAGGATCGAATTAAGCAGATAAGCAGTCATACCGTCGGGGCCAGGATTGATCAAAGGCCCCGGATCATGCACTATCTACCTGAAAAGGGAGTGGTAAGTCACACTTTAAATAAAAAATGCTGTTCAGGTTTGAACAGCATTTTTTATTATTCTTTGAACATTATCAGTATTCTTTCGGAAATACCGGCACTATTTCCTGGCTCCGGCCTTTTCGAAAAGGCTGACAAATTCCACAAAAGGAACCTTGCGGGCAAGACCCAAGGCTGTAAACCCATACTTTTCCTCTTCGTGATTCATATCAATACCGGCAGCCACAAGCACTTCAAATTTTCCTATAAATTCATTCTTTATCCTATCATAATCATTGGTCATAGAATAAGACTTATTGGCCGAAAGCATGTTGTGAATCAGGATATTTTCCTCATAATTGTTGATATGATTGACATCCGCCCCCAGCTTGATAAGGTATTTTACCGAATCGACATTGAGTTGCATGAAAAGCGGGGTAGAGCCCCCATTATTTTCAAAATCAATCTCTGCCCCTGCAGCTACAAGATCTTTTACTATTGGAAAATTATTTGTTTTAAACAATGCCGTTGCACCGAACTCGCCGGGAACATTTACCCCGCAGTCTTTCATAGAAAGGAGTATCAGAACACGTGCCTGATGATTAATCTTAGCCGCATTACATAAGGGGGTATTTCCGTAACGGTCAATTCCATTAATCTCTGCACCATGGGCCAGCAGTGCTGTAACGATTCTCTTGTATTCGGCATTGCTGTGTTTGCTCTCTGGATATGAAGCAATGATATTGAGTGGATCATCGCCGATCTTATTGTCAATCTGCGCGTCAGCACCAGCATTGAGTAATTCTTCCATTAATAAATAATTATCTGCCCTGGACGTGAGGATGAGAGCTGTGTCTTCGCTACCGTTGTGTGTTGCATTAAGATCATAACCTGAGGTGGTAAACAGTTTGATTGTTTGAATAATATCATCTTTGCTTACCCAGAACAGCTCTTCCATCTGTTCTTTTGTAATTGCTATTTTCTGTGATTTAAGAATATCCATATATTCTTTTTTCTGGGCTTCAGATAAAACGGTAGCAGATTCGGTACACCACACTTCAAAGGCAGTTCGCTCTTTTTTTGACACTATCTGAATATCAATCCCTTTTTCAATAAGCCATTGCTGAATATTCGGCTTTTTTGCATAAAAAAGCGATGTATTTCCATCATTGTCAGTCATGTTTATACCGGCGCCGTAGGAGAGGAGGAGACCGGCCATTTCAAGGTCGCTGTTGTTTATAGCAGTGCTTAATACAGTTAAGCCGCTTACTCCGCTTGCATTCGGAGTAACCCCATTTTTAAGCATCCTTTCAACACCGGCAGTATCTTTGATAAGAACAGCCGCTGCCAGGGATTTTTCTTCTTCTGATGGTTGATATTGGATGCTCATACATGATGTCAGCATCATTACTGTAGATAGAAAGGCGATAAGAAAAAATATTTTGTGTTTCATTATTTTATGCTAGATTATTATTTCAAATGATACTACTAATTACTTCTGAATAATTTCTATTAGATAGCCATTCTTGATCCCTTTCTAAAATAGTAAAAGGGAGATTGTGATACTCATATACTATATAATATAATAAATAATAAATAATACTTAATAACGCTTGTCATTTGTTTTGTTCTTTGATATTATTCAGTCAATCATTTGTTTATGAGTGATTTAAAACTGAAAAGTGATATACCTCATCCACTGAGGTTGAACTATATAGGTTTGTTTTGCTTTCCTACTTTGTAGCTTTTATATTTCCTTTTTTAGTTTACCTTTTGGTATAGATTAAAAATGAGAATACGATTGAGACTGTTAACAAATCAAACCACATGAGAAATTAGAATGATACGGTTTTTTACTTAGGTCATTATCCTTTTAAGGTGAAACTCATTGCCTCTCTATGCTGGAGAGGTTTTTTTTCGCCCAAATCTTTTTGCAGATTCAATAAAACATTAAACATCTCATCGATTATATAAGTATTATAATTGTTGTCGTGATCATCACATCTACTACAAAAGGAAGATCGCATGCATGGTGTTGGACTACATAACTTAATCAAGTTCTGTAAGCAATGTCTTTAGTGAACCTTTGATAAATATGATCAAAAAAATATTATTATGAATTAATTTGTTCAAAAATAGTAAAAAATCTTAATGAGAAGGGAAATAGAATGAATCTTTATAGCATAAGATACCATATAGTTTTTGGAGATTCTGCAGCCGGATGTCTGAAATATTTTCTTAGTAATATAAAAAACGTAAAGGCAACAAATGTAATAAGTATTTCTGATGATTATTCATGTGGTCCATTAAATAATTACGATACCAAAGAAGGTGAATCGAATAGGATTCTTTGGATGGATCAATTATTAGAAATGACTCATACAGATAGTGAATCAATAAAGTACTATCATGATAGAATCAGCATATTTAAAGATTCATTAAGAAACATTGAAAAGACTGAAAGGATAATAATTTGGTATGCAAATAACATATCAGATTATATTGGCTTGAGGTATCTTTCTTCAATCCTAGATAATAATGATATGAATATCTATGGAATTAATGTATCGAAATCTTTAAATAGCGAGAAGACATACGGTTCATATAAACCAAAATCATTAGGCGAAATATCTCCAGAAAATTTAGAATTATATTTACCAAGTTGTAAAAATATTGATAATACCCTTTGGACTGAATTTTATAAAAATTGGTGCACTATTACTGATAACAATTATACACTTAGAATACTGGATAAGAGCGAAGTAGCTTATGTTGATGATACTTATTATGATCCACTGATAATGCGGATTCCGGCGAAAACGGACAGCCCTACCGGGAATAAACGGACACCTCCTGGAACCAGGAAAATCCTCAAAGATATTATTGTAGGGTGTCCGTTTATTGTCAATCAATTGAATACATTTTCTTC
>NZ_QQPQ01000092.1 GCF_003346715.1 Oceanispirochaeta sp. M1 | reverse complement strand
ATATATTTGAGAAAATTCCACTGGCCAATACTAATCAGGATCTGGAACAATTGCTTCCATGGAACATTGATAAAGAAGAACTCATCCCATAGACGATCAGTCAACACGGGGAGATATTAGCGCTTACACATAAACTGAAAGAAATCGGTTTGAATGAAAGCAGAACTATGGATAAATTAAAAAAACATTGTATTTTCATAGGTAATTATCTCTGCTCTCTATTGCCTCTCGACAAGGATCTGCCCGAAGGTTATAGAGTCGTAATAAAACCGAATACTACTAATGATCCGAACTATAAAAAAAATCCTGTACTTGTGAATTTAAGTAAGCATATATCCATCGAAGATCCTATGACTAGGGATATGGTATTATTTTTTACAAAAGATATTGCAAATGGTCTGCTTATAAAATTTGAAGATTTTCTTCAAGAACATCCAGAACCGAAGCCATAAAGATTTTTTTATTACATATACAGTATTTGCATGGTCTGTTTTGTTCTCAGGTAATGGTCTTTCATCCTGAATTTTATCAGAAGTAAAACCTTGATTTTCAAACTCTTCAAAACAAGCATTCTTCTCTTCCATAATCGCTGTTTGTGAGTTGTCTCTCTCATTTAAAGATATGTGTTTTTCACTATTGTCATTCAGGGTTTTTACAGATCTATCCTGATCTTCATTTATTTGATCACGCTTAATATCAAGACCGTCCCTTGATCGAAAATAGAATACTTGATTATTGTTTCCTTTTGATAATTCAGATGCGATATCATTTTTTTTAAAATCATTAAAATCATTAATCCCTTGTTTAAACCGACCATCAATCTTTTTGGAAAAGGGACTTGATTTTTCATTTGTAAAAGGATCTTTCTTTTTGGTTATTATTGGAAAAACTATATTTTTCCTTTTATCCATATTCATGTCAGAAAAGTGTGAAGCTAATTTACTAAATATATTCAGAAGTCTTTTTTTATCTGAAGTTATATTTTTATATCCCATTTCTCCCGTTGGTGTTTCCAGATTTGATTTAATATGTTTTGAACCAAATCCTGTCTTTTTGATCTTTTTTATTCTATTACTTCTCTTTCTATATCTGGTAATGAATCCGAAAATAGTTTTAATTTTATTCAATATACTTTTAACTTTGTTTTCTTTGTCTGGTTCATTCTTTCCAGTAGAGACTACTTCACTGATTGTCTCGAGCTCATCAATAACTTGATTATCGATTTTGACATTACTAGAGTATATTGACTCCTCTGCAGATGTATACATTCTTATATCATCTATGGTTTTCATTGAAATCTGATTTTCAAATAATTCCTGAAAGTCTTCATACATATCTCTTACAGATGGATATTTTGAACGACTAGTTAATAGAGGATAAATAAAATCTACGATATTCTGATTGGAAATAGAACTGATATCTACAGATCCCTTTTTTTGAAGTTTTTCCATTACTTCGTAAGAATCAGCTTTGTATGGAGCAACTTTTGAAACCAATTTATAGAATATTGCACCGAAGGAATACAAATCATTTCTATAATCAGATCTATATACATTTTCGGAATATGAATTAAAATTAATATATGGTTCTGGTATTGAGAGATGAGATCCTATGTTTCCATCTGCTAAGGATAACAAATCAAAGAGTAATAAATCACCAATAAACAGGGATCCCATTTCATTTCCCTGGGGAACCCAAATCGATTGCATTGACAAAAGATTATGTGACAATCCTTTTGCTTCAATATCCATCAGACATAATGCAAAAGTTTTCATTATTCTCAGAATATTAGCTGTTGTATAATTGCTTTCCTCAGATAAACTAATTCCTGATATTTTCTGCTGAACTGAATATAATTGATTCTTATATTCTCCATACTCAATAGTTTTTAAGATATGAGGATTTTGAATCTCTCTCAAATTGACAAGTTTCTCTGAAAGTTTACTTTTATTTTTGATTAGATTTTGGTTGTATTTCTCACCCAGTATTAAATCAAAGTAAAAAGTATTAGGGGAGTATATTGCTTTGGCTTCCCATCTTTGAGCAAAATTGCTTTTAGTTATCAATGATTTGATTATATAAGTGTTATTAATGACTTCTCCGGAAAGATCCATAAATTTATGACTCATCCTTATAATAATCCATGAATGATTTCCCTAAACCACTGTATCTGTCGTCTATCTCTTTTTCCTCTTTTTTATCTATTTTTTTAAACCATTTCCGAAAATAATAATTCAGGTATTTTGCTCTGGAAATAATATTGTTAGTAACAATTGTAGAGGTTGATTCAACATCATCGATAGATTCCATTGTGAAAATCTTCTTACATAATTCAATCAAATCTTTTTCAGTAATGCTCATCAGACATTGCAGTCTTTCCTCAAAGTCTTCGATATGCATGGATTCAAAATTTTCAGGTTTCAATAAGGTCAGGAACCTTGTTTTCTCCTCGCGTAACCACCCAAATTTATTAGGATCACCTGATATTTTCATTGTTTGTATTTCGAGATCTGCTTTGTTGTAATCAATTACAATAGGAAAATAAGTATTGTCTGAATCGTGGAAAATGAGATAATTGTTTGGGTTTCTATCTTCATCAAAGAATAACCAACGATTAATAAGATCATTTGCTAGCATTTTCTTTAATGGTTCTTCCAGATAATTATAACTACCTGCCTGCATGGCATGTTCTATTATTTTTGTTGCTCTATAAGTTTTACCGTTAATAGTGCTGACAATAGTTGGAGCAGCTAATGTCTTTAAGAGCACATCTACATAATAGGCTATCTCCTGGACTTTGTGCAAATGAACTTCTTCTGCGGAGATTTCCTTTATTAGCCAATTCTCGCCAAATTGATCTACTGCAGACATATACCCGCGCACCTTGGCAAAGAAGGGGACTAGATCATCTTTTTCGCAGGGAATAAGATTGATTAAATTCATTTTTTCAATTAATTCATTGATTGTTAAATCAAGATAAAGATGCTTAATCATCTTTTCATCTTTAATTGATTCTGTCAGATTCATAGACATTTTTTTACCAGCCATAATAACTCCCCTTTTCTTCAGATACTGCGAATTTGTCTTTTACTTCTCCATTCGTAATCAGTAGATAAGGACCATTCGTCTGTTTATTGCTGATTATAATTATGTGATTTTTAATACCTGTAACATCGTGCCATATTCCAGTTTTATTGCCTGTCTTCCATAGTGGGTTATGACCAACAATAAAATATGTGTCTTCTGGTAAATTTAATTTTAGAAGCATTTTTCGAATATCATCACTGCCATATTCTTTCATACTGGGATTGCCTCTAAATTCATGGACTCGATTCCACATCAACTGGCTTATGTAGTCCTCATTATCTTCTATATCTATCAACTCTTTTCTTGTTGCTCCCCTGCGAGTCGGACCGGCATGGGTTACAACAAATCCTGACCCAATAACAAATTGCGGTAATGATTCAAAAAATTCATCCACTATCTCTAAGAACTCATCACCTTTATTCTCTATGAGAAATTTTTTAAATTCATATCCTTGTCTTATTCCACTTTTGGTAATACGCTCATCAAAACTATCATGATTTCCTTTAATATATATGATGTTGTCCTTCAATTCGCAGATAAGCTCAATAAGTCTCTCCAATACTTCTAAAGATGTAGCCATTTCAAGCATTTCTCCAGTTTGATCGTTATGCATACCATCACCTAGAATAATAAGATAAATTTCATTATTTTTTATTTTTTCTATATTGTTGTCATCATTCATTATTGCATTGAGATTTTCGATGCTGCCATGTAAATCACCAATGATGATTGTTGGAAGATCAAGCATTGAGATATCAACTAATCCACCGGGGTGGTTATATGAGTTCACTATTCTGTATTTATTATTTTGAGTTATGCGTATTGCTTTTTTTATATCATTAATACTTACACTCATATTTGGATCCTTAACAGCAATATATATATATATATTTTAAATATAGTATTAATTATGGAATTTTTTTGAAAAAAGTGTAATAAAATCTTTAGAAGGCTTAATTTCCCTATCTTCCCGTTTCAATTTTACCAGCAGGACTTTGGGGATAATATTGAAAAGATTTTTTGTATTGTCAAAATAAGAAATTCTGATATTGTATGAGTGTTTAGCAAGAATACTTTTATCACTATTATTGGAGAATTCTCCCAAGCCAGCCAATCTATCCAGAATTTCTAAAATAGTTTCGTTAACTTCTTGAAATTGATCAAATTCTTCATTCAAAAACTTGCCTAGATTGTTAATATCTGAGATTTCAAGTTTGTAAATTCGATATCCATCGTCAGGTTTATGAAATCCATATTGAATAATTCCCAGAACCGCAAGAAGGACCTTCTCATAAATCTGACCGGGATGCCAGCACGTGAGAAACTGAAAAGCTTTGTTCAGCAAGTAATAATTGGGTTTTAAAGAGGAAAATAAAAGATCCGGTTTTTTTTTACCGATTAAACCGTCAACTATCCATTGATTATTGGTTTCTAAAAGCTTTAGGAACAAATGATAATTGTTAATGGTAATTCCAACTTGTTGAAGATACACTGCAAACATAGCACTGCTCTCAACCTGTTCTGGCGTAATAGTGCCGGAAATACCTTGCAAGATTATCTGTCTATTGATTTCGACAATTTCATTGCTATTTATTTCACTATACTCCCTAGCCATTTATTATCCTGATTTTTAATATTTTTTCTTTCCTATGTCAGTTCAATCTACATATATAAAAGATAAGGGATATAGTTTTTTAAAACAAATTTAAATTGATTTTTAATATATGTCAAAAACAAACATTTTTATACAAACTTAGAATTATACAAAAAATGAAGGCTATAAAATTTGAAAAATAGAAGAAATAATACAATACTTTTGTTATACAGCTATCAATAACTTAGATATCACCCTAATGAAATTAAGGAGAAAGTGAATGGATAAGCAAAAAGAAAAAGCTATCGAAGATGCATGGAGTCAAGAATCTATAATGGATGTTGAAATCAACATCATAGAACGCATGATTGGCTGTAGAACCGTTGAAGGTGTGGAGTCATCAATTAGTTATGCCCGGTTTCTCAGATTATCCGGCCTGACTAATGACAATTACCCACTTTTCCTGAGATTACTCGAAGTTGAGAACCATTGGGTCATAGACTCTCTTATTGGCGATAAAGATCCCTTCCTATTGTTGAGCTCTGTACATCCCAATAATTATCTGATCATGCAGGCTTTCAAACTTCTCACGGCCTGGCATCCTGGAGGAATTTATCCCAAAACTCTGGCCATAATCCTGGGTGTTCTTCAAGCGGCCTTCAGTTCCCCGAAAGATGGATATAAAATCTTTACAACCAGTATCAATGATGTTAATAACCTTGGAAAACATCTTAACAAAGAGCTCGGTCAGGATGATCTGAACAACCGCTGTATGCTCGATGTACTAGACCGAATTGGCTCTCTTGCCG
>NZ_QQPQ01000091.1 GCF_003346715.1 Oceanispirochaeta sp. M1 | reverse complement strand
ACAATATTTGATTCCGGACTTGCTGCCAAAAGTGGCAGGTTTAAACCGGAATGGGGTGGCAGGATAAATCCGGATTACCCGGCAAGTTTAATCCGGAATGGGTGGCAGGATTAAACCGGATTTTCCAGGCCTGAGCAGGGCTCTGGATTATTTTATGACCGACAGGGATATCGATGGGGAAAGGGTCGCCCTGATGGGACATTCCCGGCTGGGAAAAGCGGCACTCTGGGCAGGGGCAAACGATCCGCGTTTCGCCATGGTTATCGCCAATGAATCAGGGTCTATGGGTGCGGCTATCTCCAGAAGAAAATATGGGGAAGATGTGAAGTATATAACATCTGAGTTCCCCCATTGGTTTGTTACCGGATTGCGCAGTTTTGCAGATCGGGAAGAAGAACTCCCGGTAGACCAGCACATGCTCCTTTCTCTCATTGCACCCCGGCCGCTGTATGTGGCCAGTGCTGAGAACGACAGGTGGTCCGATCCGGAAGGGGAGTACCTGGGACTTCTTGGCACCCGGGAGGTTTATGAGCTTTACGGTCTAAACGTTACCTTAGGGAATGAAATGCCTGCAATCGGAAAGCCGGTAGGGGGCATAACAGGATACCACATCCGGGAAGGCATCCATGACGTTACAAGTTATGACTGGGAACAGTTTCTAAACTTTGCAGACATCTATCTGAAGTAGATATATGAGGATTATCCCTGGAACCTTGTGGTGATTTTTTAATCCATCGGAGTCAATTTTTATGAATCAGCATCGATTCTATTGAAGAAAGGGTATTGATAGTAAATATCTATAAGATTTACTGTTTAATACCTTTAGCGCATTAAATAACCCCTGAAAAAAACAGATGAATCCAAGAGTTATTAAGGGGATGATACTTATAACACTTATTATAAATGACATTGAATTATTGTACTTTATCATTAAAAAGCTTGTTACTCCTGGCAAAATAGCACAAGCGATGAGATAAAGAGTCATCGAAATCTGAAAATTTATTACATCTTTGCCATGTTTATCTATTTTCAAGCTATATTTTTTTCTAAAAGACCAAATTAACAAAGGTATCGGGACAATGCAAATCATTGAACTCAGATGCAATACTGTAATCCAGAAAGATTCATTGCCTTTATTATCATTATTAAAATCGTATTCCAAAATATTACTCAGATTATTTAACGTGAATGTTCTTGGATCCACCTCACCACTTTCAATTCGTTGTATGGTTCTGGTACTGACCTCACATAACTCACCAAGTGTTTCCTGAGTCATCCCCTTTTGTAATCTTAAATGAGTAACTACTTTCCCTATTTCGGGTTGTTTCATAAACTGCTCCTTTAAAAAGATCTGCTTAAACTTTGCTGCCTGTTTAAAGAATTGACCATGTCGTAGTAACGACATTAACACGACATTGATAAAATGCATCCCCATTGCGAAGACCATTTTCCGTATTAGTAACTTCTCAAAATCGGTATGTTGATCTCATAGAAATAATCATCTGTCTTCTATCTTTCCGTTTCAAAACCTTAAGAATCGTTCTCGTCTTTTTCTTGAGATTTCTTTTCTTTTTTATACCAATCTTCATTTTCATATAACTCGTCTGCACATTCAGGACATAAACCATGACTGAAGGAAGCATCAGAGTGCTTTTCAATATACGACTCAAGAAAATTCCAATACCCTTTATCATCTCTGATTTTCTTACAATGGGCGCATATTGGAACAATGCCTTTCAGAGTCTTTATTTCGGACAATGCTTGTTCAAGTGATATTTTATCCTTAAGAGTTTTTGCATATAAATTGTCTTTATGGAGGTGTTCTCTTTGGTATTCTTTAACTACAAGAGTCACTAATAATGTAATCATAAGCAAACATATTACTAAAGAAACAAAAACATCTATTGATCGGTGACTTTCACTCAAATAAGGGATAATCAATTCTGGTTTGAGTTGTTCAATGATTGATAATCCGATAACGATAAAGAAAGAAATAAGAAGTAGTAAATTGTCATAGGGAGAATCAATAATAATTTTAATTATGACAAATAATATAATAAAAAACAGAGGAGAACTCCCCTTAGAACCCTGATTGGTCATCCAGATTACAGATATAAGGCCCAGAAAGAATATCACCATTGGTAATTTTAAATAACTTTCCAAATGAAATTTCATCGATGCAATATAGAATGCTACCGCTATAAATGTAGCTGAAAAAGAAAAGATAATCTCACGAATTGGATTTTCTAAGAAGACATTTAAAATGGCAGTGAATATTCCAATGAAAACAGTAGTTAGGCAAATAACATTAAATACTCTATTTTCTAATGAATGTATATTCCTGTGCCCAAAAAGAATTGTTATGATTGAATGGCCGAAATCACCATTTTTCTTTTCATTATTCTTGAGAATGAATTTCATGTCCTTTTTCATATTACTGATCCCTTCTAAAGATTGTAACGTCGTCAAATGGTTTCGGATATCTATTGCCATTTCCTAAGTTACAATTCTATTTTATCATACTGGTGAAAGTCTCAACTTTCCAGATCCAACAGATAATTTATTATGTGAAAAGTAAATCAGGTCTAAAGAGGTCTTCTGTCAGGAGGATTAATATATTTTGATGGTTTTCAACGAATTGTGGAAACACCTATCCTGAGTGTACGAAAGATTTCTATAATATATTTGTTGGCTCTGTAATAGTGGTGGTTCCCGGAATTTGTTCCATGAGTAATAGGGTTTGATATCTGTTGATTTCGGTAATCCTGAATAACTTTTCTGATAGTTTCCCGGGATATACATCTATGGAAATCTTTTCTAACTTATTCAGAATTCGTTTGAATCCCCAAAAGTAGTTCTCAATTTTCAGATTCTTGATCAGGAGATTTATGGCTTAAGTAATAAGTGGTCTGCCTTTTTTCTAGTTTTGGGTTTATCATAAGTCCAGTAATCCTTGATAGCACTCTTCCATCTGTAATGAATTATCTCAGGATTCACCAGTGAAAATATCTTCTTGTTTTAGTATTGCTGATGAAACATTGACCGGGATAAACCATTTCTCCCGGATGGAGGAGGTCAGCTTTATATTCTTTTCATTGAGGTGCCGTTTGTATCGTTGGTTCTTCTGCCAGATCAGATCGATTTTCGGGATAATGGACTTTTTGTTGATGAGATAGAAGAGTATGAATTCAAGTAAATGAAATAATGATTTTAGAAGCAGCATCTTTATCAAATCTGCAAGTTCGTAGAGCGGCGATACTTTAGAATTCTGTTTTGGCGGAAATCTATTGTTATTATAGGGGGCGTTTGGCAGAAGTCTTTACTCAAAGGAATAAAATGGACAAGTCATTTCTAAGTGAAGTTGAAGAAGAATATAAGAGTATTGATAACAAATGGTTAAACCTGCATTATCAGATAACTATTGCGGTTGTTGTATTTGTATTTATTCTTGAATGTCTTATTGGGATACTTCTGTTTTATACAAGTGAGATTAATACGACTATACCTTTGTACTTAGTGAAGTTTCTCATCATTCCAAGTACTCTAAACACGGGATGTCTCTTTATAGAATATAAAATAATGCACTCCAGCCGAATGTCTCAGAACTCAAAAATATTTACTGTTTCGTTATCCCTCGTCTTTATTTTTTTTATAGTTTACATGGTTCATAGTGTATTTGCTTCTTTGTATTTTATATTTGCACTCTCCATTTTATTAACGGCAATCTACGGTATTTATAGATTAACAACTCTTACAGCCATACTATCGATTATATCTATCATCTCTTCTGAATTACTGATTCAGTGGGATTCTGACAAAGTCAGCGTTTTGGAGGATGGTATTAGTTTGAGTAATTTTCTTATATCACTGTTTGTCCTGATCTCTTTTTCCGTGGTTAGTTTAGTAATCATTTACTTTGAAAAGGCTAAAACTACAGCTAGTCTGCAAAAGGAGATTGAGAGATTGAAATTGAGACAGATAGTTCTGATTGATGAATTGACAGGAATTAGTAATCGTATTGCTTTTAGAAATGCGATGGAGAAAATGGAGAAGGATTCCTGCGATAATACATATATTTTTGTAATGATAGATCTTGATAATTTTAAACTCATCAATGATAGTCTGGGGCATGTTGCAGGTGATAATTGTCTTATTGCATTCAGTTCTATTCTTAAAAAGAATTGTGGTGATGCCATCCCATTTCGTTATGGAGGTGATGAATTTAGTATATTGTTTAAAAACACCACTTTGGAAAAGGTACTTGAAAGCTGTGCGAATATTCAAAAGGAATTCAAATCAAATGATCAAATTATTAATTCAGAATTACCTCTCAGTGCCAGTATCGGAGTGGCGAGCTATGAATGCGGGACAGCTCCTTCAAGGCTGATTACCAATTCAGATAAAGCTCTGTACCAGTCTAAGACTGTGAAAAATAAAGTCACAGTTTTTAATGAATTTAGCATCAACTCATCTCAATAAAAGAATCGTAAGTTGAAATAAAAAATTCCCCTGGATTAAAATGATAAGTACCGTGCCTATCAAAAACTACGCCACTCCATGCAAAGAGTATTCTCAATCAGTAACTTTTAAGACAACTTCAGTACTGGATATGACCTTTTCAATTCCATTGACCTTATCCATAAAGAGAAACTTTACCAGATGCTCACCTTTCGTCATTATTTTTCCTGGTATATCTAATGTGTACGGTGAGCTTATCGAAGTACCGAAGACTGTAGATGCATTTTTTTCGTCAAACATGACAACAAGCCATGCATTTTTATCATTGGCCGATTCTTCGTCAAATTCTACTGTTACCATAGCTTCGTTTCCAGTGATATACAGAGTCTCTGTAGATGGAGTGGTTATAATAGCTTCAAAGGCATTATCTACGATATTATCTGGCTCATCTACAAAAAGTTTTATGTCGGAATACGCGAGAATCTTTTCCATACCAGCGACATTTTCAATAATAATAAATCTTTGATGATGTTCTCCCTTAGTCATCATTCTTCCAGGAATATCAAATATAAAGGGAGAGACAAGAGGTGATGCAATCTCACCTGACCGCTCATCAAACATGAATACAATTTTGCTATGAGCCGCATTTGCCGCTTTTTCATCAAACTCAAAGACAAGTGAGATGTCTTCTCCCGGTATGAATACATCGGTATTACTGTGAGATGTCACTTCGGAATAGATTAGATTTCCAAAATTATCACCGGGATTTTCAACATGAAGTGTCATTTCTGAAGCTGCTAAAATTTCATCATTTCCCGATTGACTCCTTAAGAGGAGAAATTCAATAAGATGATTACCAGCAGTCATATCTTTAGCGGAGGCTTCATAGGATAGTGGAGATTCAATAGACGTGCCTGCAATTGTTCTTCTCACCTGAGAATCAAATTTAACAACAAGCCATGCATTTTCTTTGTTGGCTGCCTCTTGGTCAAATTCAAAGGTTACTGTTGTCTGTTTCCCATTGATTAACAGAGTATTGTTTTCCGGAGATATAATATTTGCATAAAGAGTATTTTCAGCAAAGCTCAACGTAACTGAACTTAAGAATAATAATGTAATGATTAAATGAAATTGTTGAAACAAAATTTACTCCTGATCTTAAGATGTTTTTACTGGTTTGTGGCAGGATAAGGTAATCATTGCCGGATCTTTACAAGATTATAGGAGAGTGAATTTGTTAAGTCAAGAGATGTTTATTATTAATCACATCTATCTCCATGACCGACTATTGTTCTTTTTCCGGTAGCACGGAATGTTTCAACATAGTTGTCACAACTTTTGATTTTTTTATGCTGAAATCAGTTGCTTCTTAGTCTCTAATGAAGGGTTCAGATACACATATTTCTGATCCTCCCAAATTTTTCGATAATTACTC
>NZ_QQPQ01000090.1 GCF_003346715.1 Oceanispirochaeta sp. M1 | reverse complement strand
AAAATGTAAATGCCTGGAAAAATAGAATGAATAAGCAGAAAGTAAAGTTTGATTGGAAATTTACCTTTAAGAAGGCGAAAATTAAGTTCCGGCTGGATGATTAAAATTCAGCCGGTCATGACACTAGATTAATAAATTCTATAATTCATCATATATAACAATATAAGTCTTTGGAACTGTTTCTTTTTTTTTGAATCTCAGTGTAGAACTATACAATCATAAATCTTTTATCAAAATAGAAGTGGAAACGTTTACATTCTCATGCTATAATTCCCTCTGATTTGTGGATTTTGAGATGAGGTGAGATGTGGGCGATAATATTACAATTAAGGATATAGCTGCCAAAGCCGGGGTCGGAATTGGAACAGTTTCCAGAGTTCTCAACAACAGCCCCAATGTTAAAGACAGTACCAGGTCAGAAGTTCTGAGAATCGCAAAAGAACTTAATTATGTACCCAATGGTGCTGCCAGAATGCTTGTCCGCCAGTCCCACTCAAGTGCCACAGTCGGTCTTTTACTTCCCGTTGTAGAAAATCAGTTTTTCTTTGAACTGATCAAATATATTCATTCCTGTCTGAAGGAACAACAGTTTAATATAATGATTTTCAGTACAGATCACGGGCATGATTCTGTGGTTCATCATATCGTGGAGCAGAGACTTACAGCGGTACTTACCCTGGGTGATCCACCTCTCACTGCGTCAGAGCAGGAAATACTTAATTTTCATAAGATTCCCTTTCTATACGTAGACTATCATGATGCAGAATCCAGTTTTATAACCTATGACAGTGTAAAGGGTAGTGTTCTGGCAGCTGATTATCTTATTTCACGACAGTGTAAGAAGATAATGATGATTGGTCTCACTGACCGTTCACAACAGCAGCTTGACCGATTTGATGGATTCCGGAAGCGGGCCGAAGAGGTCGGCGGCATTCAGGTCTCTGAGCTCTGCATCAATTCTGAAGAGGAGTGTTGTGATATCAGCCTCTCACTTATGAACGATAAGTCCCTTGATGGCATTTTCTACTTTTCAGATACCCTGGCATATGGAGGTATTCAGGCCCGAATGGAGTGTGGACGAAAAGTGTCGATTATAGGCTATGATGATATATTCCCCTCAAAGTATATGAAGCTCTCTACTGTAAAACAGTCTTCCGAAATCCTGGGAACCCGTGCTGCGGAGATGGTTATCGAGATGGTACGTCAGCGGGAAGACGGGGAAGAGAAGAAGCTGCTTCAGGCAATTCTAGAGCCCCAGCTGATCGACCGGGACAGCTGATTCCTTATTTCTGTTTTTGAATCTTTCCAATTTAATGGAAAAAAAATGGAAAAAAATGGAAATTCCAAACAGTCTTTCTTATAACTATCAGAGTAAACTAATCCAATAATGGAAACGGTTCCGAAAATTGCAAAAAATCCTTGACATATTTAAAAGTCAGGATATTATAGTATTATCGATGGAAACGTTACCATTATGTTTCCATAGGAATTAAACGGAGGAAAACATGAAACGAATTCTCACAGTTCTTCTTATTCTTGCAGTAGCCACAACAGCATTTGCAAGCGGCTCTCAGGAATCTGATATGTCAAAAGATGGCGGTTCTGTAACACTTATACAGAACAAACCCGAAATTGATCCCCAGCTTCAGGCATACGGAGCTCTCTGGGCAGAAAAGACCGGAAATGAAGCAATTATGAAATCAGTAGGCGGAAGCAGTTCCATTACTCTGGGACAGCAGCTTAGAGCTGATTACGCAGCAGGTGAAATGCCTGATATCTTTATCATTGCCGGTATCGAAGACTATAAAGAGTGGGAAAGCCTCATTCTTGATATGTCAGGCGAAGCCTGGGCCAAAGAAACTTCTGTTGCTTTTAAAGTGGACGGTAAAACTGTAGGTTGTCCTGTAGCTGTTGAAGGCTGGGGAATGGCTTATAACAAGGATATGCTGGATAAAGCCGGTATCGATCCTGCTTCCCTGACAAACTATGCTGCCTATAAAGCAGCTTTTGAAAAACTTGACGGAATGAAGGCCGAACTGGGTGTTGATTCAGTTGTTTCCATGGCAGCCGGTCCCGAAATGGGCTGGGTAACCGCTCACCACAACTTCAATTCCCTTCTTTCAAACGGAATGGCATACGGCGATCAGTCTGCAGCTCAGACTTTGCTTGATGGAAAAGTTGATGCCAAGAGACTGGGTGAATATGCCGACTGGGTAGAGCTGCTCTTTATGTATGCTGATACTGCCGTACTGACAACCGGGAACTACGACTCTCAGGTTGGCGCTTTTGCCAACAGCAAGGCTGTCTTCCTGCATCAGGGTAACTGGACCGATCCCAATATGGCTCAGGCCAATGCAACTTTCAAGATGGGATTCGCTCCCCATGGTTCCATGGCTGCCGATACTGACGGTATCTTTGTATCAGCTCCCTCATACTATGTAATCAATAAAGAATCCAAGAATGTTGAAACTGCCAAGCAGTTCCTGAATGATCTGGTATTTACTGCTGAAGGTCAGAACTTCATGGTTAACGAAGCCGGAATGATTCCTGCTTTCGCCAATGTAAGTCTGAATCCCAAAGGACAGCTCTCAAAATCTGTACAGGAATGGTCTGCCAAGGGTAAAGTTTACTCCTGGAATCAGTACCTCTTCTCTGGAGATTTCAGAGATCAGACTCTGGCTCCCATCTACAACCAGTTTGCCAACGGCGCTGTCGATAAAGCTCAGTTTGTCGAACTGATGACTGCAGCTTTCCAGAACAGATAATCAATTTTGATTACCAGGGACGGTTCCCAATTGGGGACTGTCCCTTTTTTTACCAGGATAAAATATGACAGATAAACTTGAAAACCGAATCGTTTTCTGGACTTTCCTATCACCTATTATATTTGCCTTTCTGATGGTTGTTATTATTCCATTTCTGATTGGTGCTTTTTATTCATTTACAAACTGGAGCTCAGCGGCCCGTGCTAATGAAGTACTTGAGTTTGTAGGGTTCAAGAATTTTACAGACAGTTTTGCTGATCCTTCATTTAACTACTCTTTTATTCTGACAATTATCTACACAGTAATTAATATGCTGGCCATAAATATTACAGCATTCCTGTTAGCGATATTTGTCACCAGTAAGCTTAAATTCAGAAATATCTACAGGGTTGGTTTCTTTATTCCCAACCTGATCGGGGGACTTATCCTCGGCTATATCTGGCAGTTCATCTTCAACAATGCCATTCCCTCTCTGGGAGAAATTGTTCCGGCTCTATCATTCCTGGCAGATCCCAGGAAGCTGATCTTGGCCAATAGAAACTCCGCCGTATTGGCTCTTGTGGCTGTGGGTACCTGGCAGTATGCGGGATATATCATGATGATTTATGTGGCCGCGCTTGAGTCGGTTCCAGCGGAACTTCATGAAGCCGCCCGCATTGACGGGGCCAATGTGGGGGAGAGAATCCGTCATATCACCATTCCCATGATTGCTCAGGCTTTTACAATCACAATGTTTCTGACTCTGGTACAGTCATTTAAACAGTTTGATGTGAATGTATCCCTTACGGCCGGTGGACCCTCTGCCATGTTTATGGGGATACCACTGTTCGGTACAGAGCTCCTGGCACTGAATATCTATAATACTGCTTTTGTTAAGCTGAATATGGCCATGGCTCAGGCTCAGGCTGTTATTTTCTTCCTTGTTCTGATTGTAATTTCTATGATTCAGGTCTCGGTAAATAAAAGGAAAGAGGTGGAAATGTAATGAAAATATCCAAACATAACATTGCACTTGAATTGATTACGGCCCTTCTTTTTCTGGCCTTCCTGTTTCCCTTCTTCATTGTTCTGATCAACTCTGCCAAAGATGCCTTTCAGATTACTATCAATCCATTGGGCATGCCTGAAGACTGGAGTCAGATAGGAAGAAATATAGTCGGGATCTGGACTAATAAAAATATCAGGTATCCCGGTTCTTTCCAATCATCAATAATCATCACCGTTGTCTCTCTTCTGGCGATCACTGTCCTTTCCAGCCAGGCCGCCTGGGTCCTTGTTCGGACAAAGACTAAATTATCCAACATGATCTTTTTTATATTTGTTGCCGCCATGGTAATCCCTTTTCAGATCGTTATGTTCCCTCTGCTTTCCTGGTTTCGAACAGTACATGTTGTAACTGGAATCAAGCTTCTGAGAACTTACTTTGGAATGGTTCTGGCCTATGTCGGATTCGGCTGCTCTCTGTCGGTCTTTCTGTATCATGGATTTATCAAGTCTATTCCCTTTGAACTGGAAGAGGCTGCTAAAATTGACGGCTGTAATCGTTTTCAGACCTTTTATATTATTATCTCACCCATCCTCAGACCGATTCATGCCACAGTAATGGTTCTGAATGGAATCTGGATATGGAATGACTATCTTCTTCCTCTTCTTGTACTGGGTAAAGGGAACAAAATACAGACCATACCTCTGGCAGTAGCAAACTTTGCCGGTGCCTATGTCAAACAGTGGGACCTTATACTTACCGCGATCCTGATGGCCATGATTCCTATTGTTATCTTTTTCCTGGCCGCACAGAAACACATCATCAAAGGTATGGTTGCCGGCTCCATTAAATAAGAGGTTGTTATGAAAAACGGTATTCAGCTCATTACCTATCCCGACAGTCTCGGGGGAAATCTTAAAGAACTGCATCAGGCGCTGGCAGGTCCCCTGGACGGCTGCGTTACTGGTGTACATATTCTTCCTTTTTTTCCCTCCTCGGGAGATAGAGGATTTTCCCCTCTCGGATATAAAGAGGTAGATCCCGCCTTCGGGAATTGGGAAGATATCAGAAGGATCTCATCTAAGTATGATCTGATAGTTGATTTTATGATCAATCATCTTTCCAGACAGTCTGATGAGTTTAAGGATTTTTCTGAAAATGGGGATGAGAGCCCCTGGTCCGAACTCTTTCTGCCTGTGGACCGGGTTAAGCCTGAAGGTGAATTCTCAAAGGAAGAGCTTGCGGAAATATATACTCGTAAACCCCGTGCTCCCTGGATAGATATCCACCATAAGGACGGCACTCCCCGCAGTGTCTGGTGTACCTTTTCTGAAGAGCAGATCGATCTCGATGTCAATTCGGAAACTGGAAAAAAATATATTCTGGACAGTCTGAATTTTCTGGCTGAACAGGGTACGGCCATGATCCGTCTGGATGCCTTTGCCTATGTAACCAAGAAAGCCGGAACCTCCTGTTTTTTTCTGGAACCCGAAATTTGGGAGATTCTGGGAGGTCTGAGAGAGGAGATGGCCAAGGGGAATGTAGAGCTTCTCCCTGAGATTCATGAGCATTATTCCATCCCCATGAAACTGGCTGAAAAGGGGTATGGAGTCTATGACTTTGCCCTGCCCATGCTGTTACTTCATGCATTGTACAGCGGAAGGGCCGACAGGCTGGGTGATTGGTTTGCCAAGTGTCCCGCTCATCAATTTACAACTCTGGATACACATGACGGTATCGGTGTGGTGGATGTGGCTGATCTTCTGACTCCTGAAGAGGTGGATGCAACCTGTAAAGCCCTCTATGAGAAGGGTTCTAATGTAAATAGACGCTATAGCTCCGAAGAGTATAATAACCTTGATATCTATCAGATCAACTGTACCTACTATTCCGCCCTTGGAGAGGATGACAAGGCTTATCTATTGGCACGGGCCATACAGTTTTTTGCACCCGGTACGCCTCAGGTTTATTATGTGGGGATCCTCGCCGGGTCCAATGATATAGACCTTGTGGAAGAGACAAAGAATGGTCGGGACATAAATCGTCACGGTTTTTCTCTTGAAGAGATTAAGCATGAAATTGAAAGACCCGTTGTTTCGGCTCTTATAAAACTGATGAAACTGAGAAATACCCATCCTGCGTTCAGCGGGGACTTTAAGATTCTAAAAGCATCACCTGAAGGTGAACTTATTATCCTCAGGACTCTTGGGGATAATTCTGTCCGGCTGGAGGCTAATCTCGGGACCAAAGAGTTTGAAATCTCGATGAAAGAGGGCTGCTGGGATTTTCCGGGGTTATAGTTCTTTGCTCCGGCTGGCTGCGGGGGGGGGTATTTTGAAGGGGCTGTTGCAAAAGTAAAATTGCAGCAGCTCTTTTTTTGGTCCACAATCCTTTCCTGAATATTCTTATGTTAAATCTATAAACAGCACCTTAGTTAGCCCCTGTGTCACCAAGTTTTATCATTATCAGTAGAAAATTCATGTATTATTGAGGATAGTTTCACTGTCAAAAGTAGATTGAGTCGTCTTTTTATGATGATACCAGCTGATACTATGCTGTTTCTT
>NZ_QQPQ01000089.1 GCF_003346715.1 Oceanispirochaeta sp. M1 | reverse complement strand
AAAATGTAAATGCCTGGAAAAATAGAATGAATAAGCAGAAAGTAAAGTTTGATTGGAAATTTACCTTTAAGAAGGCGAAAATTAAGTTCCGGCTGGATGATTAAAATTCAGCCGGTCATGACACTAGCTTTCTACCTTTTAAGACTAGCGAATTCTGATGACGTCATGTAACAGAAAGAACTGTTAGCTCTTATGATTTTTGAGTCTTCCTCAAGATCCTCCCCCTTCCTTTTTGACATCAATATATTCAAAACAGAGATGGGCCATACCACATTTTAAAAAAACATTTATTTTATTTGGACCAGCACCCTGTTTCTGTAAAAATTTTAAGCCATCTTAACGGCAGCACTTTAACCATTAATATTATGGCAGACTCTCACAATATTCAGCAGAATTTCAGTTCCCAAAAAGTTATTACTCGCTATGCGGTTCATCTACAATGGTTGTAAATATTCGGGATCTCCTTCTGTCAAAAGGAGTAGAATTTGACAATATAATAAGCAGATTTATTTCTAAGGAATCAAATGGAAACATTATTTGGAAAAACTCTTACTCAGTTAAAAAAAGTGGTCAGCACACTGGGATTGAAACCTTATGTAGAGAAACAGATGGCCAGTTGGCTATATCAGAAGGGTATAACATCCATCGATGAGATGACTAATCTTACTCTTGAATCAAGGCAGAAACTACAGGAATATTATGAGATTGGACTAACTCCTCCGGTGAAAGCAGAGATATCGAAAGATGGGACTAAAAAATATCTCTATCATATAAATGGTCAGTAATATGTCGAAGCTGCATATATCCCGGATGCCGAAAGGGCAACTCTCTGTCTCTCATCACAGGTTGGATGCAAAATGGGCGGTCTATTCTGTATGACTGGTAAACAGGGTTTTCAATATAATTTAACTTCAGCTGAAATTGTGAATCAGTTGTAAGCGCTAATATCTCCCCGTGTTGACAGATCGCCTATGGGATGAGTTCTTCTTTATCGATGTTCCATGGAAGCAATTTTTCTAGGTCCTTTTTACAACCCGCCATTGGAATCTTCTCAAAAATATACTTGAGATAGAATACGGGTTCTATGCCGTTAGCTTTGGCTGTCTCGACCAGTGAATACAGAGTAGCACTGGCATGCGCTCCCCTGGGAGTATCATTGAAAATCCAGTTTTTTCGATTACAAAGGGTCTGATACTGTTCTCAGCCGCATTGTTATCTGGAGTTAGATAATCATATTTCAAATATCGAACCATTTTCATATACTCAGAATCTGCATAATTTACGGCTTTCCCCAAAGCCATGGAGGGAACAACAGTGACCTTCTTTTCAGTCAGCCATTTTCTGAATTCTTTGAGAATTGGAATAGCCCTGTTGCGGCGGAGACTGTTAAAATCTGAGGCTGTGAGTTGCATCGCTCTCAACTCATTTTCAATAACATAAAGTTTTCGGATGTACTTGATAGCCTTATTCGCCTGGCCGCCACTCTTTGTCGCCTTGGCTGCTTCTACAAATTTCCTGCGGATATGGGCAAGGCAGGCCACATGCCAAAGATTATATTTCCGTGTGGCTGCATTATAACCGGCGTAGCCATCTGTCTGGAGAGAACCGGCATATCCCTCCAGCAACTTCACAGCCATGTCCTCTTTCCGAGTTCTTGAGTAATTGAATAGTACAATCTTGTTTCCAGAGTCTGAGCCCACCGTTACCCACATATAAGATTTGGAATCTACTTTTTTGCCAGATTCTTTTAGAACCTGAACGGTAGTCTCATCCATGTTGATCAAAGGACCTTCTCTGGTTCTCTCTTTCAGTAGATCAATAAGATCTGAGCATTTTAAGGCTGTTTTGATTGTCCAGTTGCACATATTTGTCCGGCTGATATCGACACCTAGCCTCTTAAAGATTCTCTCATGTCTATAGAAAGGAAGAGAATCACAATATTTCCCTGTAATGATAAATGCCAGCAGACTGGCAGATGCAATGCTCCCAGGCATAATTCGAGGCGGAGCCTTTGCTGTAATGATGGGAGACTCTTCAGAGTCCTCAAAGTCTCCACAGTTGCAAGGACCACACTTTTCCCGTTCATGAACCTTCACTTTAATCTGTGCTGGAATATATTCCAGTTCTTCAGAAGTTTCATAACCAATTATCGGACGTAATTTACCACAGCAAGGGCATGTTCTCTCTTCAATACTTAGACTATGCAGCACTTTTTCTCTGGGAATATCTGCCGGTATGGGCTTTCGGCCTCTTTTCTTCAATTTCTCTTTTGGTGTATCTGATTCATCTGATTCTCCAGATTCAGAAGGGTCTTCAGAGATGACTGCCTCGGCCTCATCAAAAAGGTTCATTTGTAGTTTATCCAGGACGGTCCATTTTTCGCTTCTTCTGGCAAATATATGATCCTCCAGGAGTTTAACTCGTTCCTTGAGTCGGTCATTCTTTTTCTGAAGTGTATTGTTATCTGTCAGAAGAGTTATGTTATTTGTCAGAAGAGTACTGTTCTGCTCCTGAAGTTCCTCAATGAGTTTCTTTAGTTCACTGGGCTCTCTGATAATCCTGTTTTTTTTGCCATCTGATAATGATTCTATGGCATTCAAAAAAATTATAAAACTTCACAATAGTTCAGTGCTTTATGAGCCTTCCAGAAATCGATTCCCGATAACAGAAGCTTCAGTTGTTCATATGTAATATTCTGAGCCTCGGCTTCATCCTTTGGCCAGGGAAAAGTCTCTTTCTCTATCTTCTTCTGCCATAAACAGAATCCATTGTTATCCCAGTAAAGGGCTTTCAGGATCTTCCTTTCCCGATTACAGAATAGAAAAATGGAAGATGAGAATGGATTAAGCTCCATATCATCCTGAACTATGACTGTTAGTCCATTGATCTGTTTCCGCATATCTGTTCTACCGGGCTTAATAAAAATATCTGTTTTACTAAGATTAGGAATCACTTCAGGCTCCAAAGAGTCGTGATGAAAACCTTAGCGGTCTTTTCATTTACAGCTACTGGAATTTCAAGAAGCACACCTGATGGGAACGATATTTTAATAACCTCAGTGTTACTATTGACAACTGGTTCCATAACGGGATGTATTGATTTCTCTGGTGTTAGCCGGATCAGTTTCTTTTTCGGGACATCTGATTCTCTTTTTATACGCTGATCTCGGAGGGAATAATAATTCAGATTATTTTTATTACAATATTCTTTCTGAGTCAGTCCTGATTCTATAAAGTCATGGATAATTTTATCCCAATCTTTTGCTGTTCTTCTTTTCATTTTCTACTCCTACAGAATAGAAAATTACTAAAATCCTCAGCTATTGTTAGATGGGGCGTTATTAGAGGTTACGGTTGTTTCATAATGCTCACAGGGTAATTATAAAAAGGAAATCATACCGGAAGGCTCTTTAAAAAGTATGGCCGTTTATGATATAGGTGAAAGGGGTCAGCATATCGAAAACTGAGGGGTCAGTATTGCGATTAGTGACACAGGAGGTATAGTGAATCCAAATCCTCTATAAATAGGTACATTTCACCACTATCATCTTCTATGAAATGGGAACTTAATCTATGTCGTTTAATCTGGATAGAAACGTCCTGGTTTAAGGAGTGCCTGGAAGGTCAGGGTATACACTCCGATGTGTATGCCGATCAGTATCCCTATTATATTGTGATGACAGCGACCACTCCAATCTACGGGCCATCCGGGACCATCTCTGGTGTCCTGATCAGCCAGTTTGATATGAACAGGATCAGAGCATTACAAGAAGATCTGCATGGTCATATCAAATAAAATATCCTCAACTAATTTCTTTTAAAACTTTTGATTAGCTTAGAATTGATGAAGGAATTATCTGATCCAGAGTTTTAGTATTGTCAAGCCAATTATCTAAAACCTTTCTGGAAATAAGAGTAAATTCCATCCTAGAATCTAAAAGACTTACTTGCTCAAGAAATTCCAGTATTAATAACTCAATACTTTGTTGGTTCTTCTGTAAATATTTCGCTATATGATAAATATTTGACACAGACAATCTGTAGAGGGAAATACCGTTATTTGGATTACTGTAATTATGTACAATTATTCCCATGAAGGATTCAATGATAGGTGAATACAGTTCTGAATATTTATATTCTGATAGAGTTGTTAAAACAGAAATGATTAATTCTGCTGTTATTGGTATTATGGAAAAAAAAGATGTTGGAGTTCTTCTTGAAAATATAATATCAGCAGCATTTGGAATATTTCTACTGAGTATTTTAATAAAGATTTCAGCATTTGATGATTTCAATGGATTCATAGACAAATGTTTTGAGAAAGCAATGATAGCCGCTTCAGACTCTGGTGTTTTTGAATCAAGTATTGATTCTATGAAGTTGTAATCATCAATCATATTTAAAAGAATAGCAGATATGATATAAACTATCAAAAACAAAAGGTTATATTTTTTGCACTAGTTTTCTATACTCTACCGGAGTTAATATTTTATTTTTTTTAAAAGATTTGGAAAAATGAAATCTGTTAGTGAAACCGCACTCATTAGCAATAGATTCAATAGAATCCTTTGAAAACTGTAATAGATTACATGCTTTATCAATCCTTAAGAATGATTGATATTCATAGGGAGTTTGACCGATCAGGTCTCGAAAGAGTCGTGCAAAACCATTTACACTCATTGAAGCTTCTTCTGCCAGATCGAGATTAGACAATGGTTTGTTGAGACTATGTTTCATATGACTAATTGAAGTGTCTATTCTTATATCATTTACAAGCGGAGAGTATGAGCTCTCAGGGATTTGATTCAGAAGAAATAATACAAGTTTTTTACAAGATTGAGAATGGAATTGCTCATTCAGTAAAATCTCATCTATCAATCCTTTTAGTACTTCTTCGTAAGTGAATGAAAAAAAGGACTTTTTTACAGACAGATTTATTCCAGAAATAATAAAGTTAATATTAAAATGAAAAATCGGACTGGAACTATTACAGGAGAAATCAACTTTAGGAGGAATTAAAATTATATTACTTTCTGGAAGACTTATCCTTCTTTGACTTATATTTTTCTTAAAAAAAACTTCACTTATTCCATTTTTATTGTGAATTATCTTCCAATAGGGTAATGATAGGTTTCCATATCTCCAGGAAACTATAGACCTGTATGAGAATGAAAGCAGCTTAATATCATTCTCTGAAAAGGATATGTTTGTTTTTGGCATATAATAATCATAGAATTATTTAATTTATTTTTCAAATTCGATACTAATATTATAGAGATTCAGAGATTTATCACATCTTAAGGAGCTCGTGCGGAATCCGCACTCGTTCTCCTCCCTGTTTAGTCGGAATATATCATAGATAGATAAAGCATGATTTTGAAATAATTAGGTGGTGGGCAGAACCTTCCCCGAGGAACAGAAAATTTTATTTTTTAAATATTATATAAATCGAAATTCGTTCAATTAGAGAAAAAATATATTCCTGTAAAAAAACCTATCAGATTTAAAAATGTTTGCTTTTGACATATAATAGGTAAAAATATAATATTGAAAATTATTTACTATTTTATCTAAATACTTTATCTAAAGTTCTCATAAATGGCAGAAATATTAGTCAAACAACGGATAATAAATAAATAAACTGTCTCAGTGCTTTGTATGTCAAAAACAAACATTATATTTTTTATAATCAATACTGCTTTATGACATTGTTTAAATCTGCAGTGAAAAAAAAATGTTTGAATTTGACATATAAGTGAAATCACTTATAAATATTTTGAGTTTTTGTGATATCTAAGGCAAAATTGAATGCATATATTTATTTCATTTTGTAGTAGGAGGAACTTCGTCTTTATTAAAGTCGCCTGGAATCAGGAGATTCTCGGGAATCGCTTCATCGAGGCTTTTATTCATATCAAGGAATTTCCCTCGAATATTGTTTGCATGAATCGCTATCGCATTTAGTTTTAGATCTACTTCATTCTGAGCAGGATCAACAAGCGATGCAATATTATCGAGTATATTAAGAATTTTCATATTCAATGGAAATCTTTGATCCTGTGTATCATCCAAATGTTTTCCCAGGTTATTCAAATCTTCATTTTTTAAATCGTAAATGCGATAACCTTCAATAGAATTCTTATACGTTCTATTAATGATACTGAGAATAACAATCAAACTTTTCTCATATATCCCACCTCTTTGTACCCTGGTAATTGATTGAAAACATTCTTTGAGAATAAAGTAGTTTGGTTGAACCAAATTAAAAATATCTTCCAAATCATTTTCACCCAATAAAGCATCAACGATCCAATGATTCCTCATACCGATGAGCTTTAAAAATATTGGATAATTATCAGGATGAACTCCAACTTTATTCAAATATCTTGCAAATTCTATAGTTACATCAACCCCGGATGAATCTTTTAACTCAAATATTTCATTAAAAAATGACAAGCATAATTTATTCAAGTCTTCTTCCTGCCAACCTTTTTCTTCCCATCGTGTCATAATCAAACCCCTTTTCTAAAAAAAGAAAAACTAAGCATCAAATGGATGTCTTTCTCTCGGAGTCAGTTCCGGATCAAGATTTTCTTCGGTTCTCAATAAGACATTAGGGATGACATCGACAAGTCTCTTGGTAGAGTCAAAGAAATTGTTTCTTATGTTATGGGAATGTACAGCCAAATCTTCCATCTC
>NZ_QQPQ01000088.1 GCF_003346715.1 Oceanispirochaeta sp. M1 | reverse complement strand
TATTACTAATGACAATTGTTGGTTGGAATCTCTTATTACAATTAGAGCAGCGAATGGTTCGATTCTCAGTCAGCCACTTCCTTTTCATCCGGAATATCCCGTCCTTCTTATGTAGCTTTGCAAATTCAGGAGTAGGGATATCATTCTGATAACTGTCAGAAATCTCCTTAGCATAATGATACTTCTTACAATGAGGGCAGAAATGGACTGGTATAAACTCAATTGATCCCAGTTTAAAAATAGCCTCCGGTTCCATAAGAGAAACATTATTTTGAATCTCCTGAATATTGGATTTGTCGACCGTGACATGAGCAGCCTGAAATCTATCCAGGGATTTAAAAAAAAGATCCTTATTTTCAACTCCAAAAGAGGCGGAGACTCTCTCACCCAGCTTCTGAAACGTTCTGATAAACTTTCCTCGTTTCTTATCGCCTGTTGATATTGCTGTTAATAATTGATCTATTTCTTCTTGTGATAACACTTCTGTCATAATCAGTCCTCCCTGGAAATATTACTATATGCAAAGAGAGGGACATAAAATGAGGATGTGATAAAACAATCCCAACTGTTAAATTCATTTTCTATAATGAAAATACATCATAGGCCTGGACATGCCGGTGGTCCTCCTCTTCCTCCCCCAGCAGAACCTGGACGCGGAGCCCATCCTGCAGCAGAGAATGAAGGTCTTTGAGGCTTGAGTGTAGTATGAGAGGAATATCTATATTGATATTTCTTTGGGTCCGCCAGCCCTCTAGGCTGGACTGGCTCTACGCTATAGCTGCTTTTCGGGCGGCTTATTCCCGGCTCTGTCCCGCCGCCGGAGCCCCCCGGCAGCTGCCGCTGCGATCCTTCGTAAGAATCAAACAGGTCAATGTGACCAATGTCACCAGAGTTCTAAAAGAGAAAAGAATATAATCAACATCTAAAAACACTTACCTGGTTAAATGTAACATATGTATACAACCATACAGGTAAATTACATTGACACATAAATATATCCAGTATAGGATTGAATAGTGGAAGTTGCTATTTATAACAAAGAACTCCTTAAGCTTTATACAGTAGGAAAAAGTAAGAAATACAGAATTCCTCCTCAAGTTCTGACCAGTTTTTTTGAGGTTGTGGAAATACTCAAAGCAGCCAAAGATATTTATGATCTCTGGAAGGAACCATCTTTGAATTTTAAACATCTGGTAAATTCAAAAGCCCGCTACTCTCTGCGCCTTTCCGGTAAATATCGCCTGGAAGTAAGCATAGATTGGGAAAACGAGCAAAAAACCATTGGAATCATCTGTATTGAGGAGATCAGCAGCCATTACAGCTAATGGTTTTATCAGGAAGGGAAGGAGATAAAAATGCCCAGTATCAATCAATTAAAACCGGCTCAAATAGTAGCTCCGGGAGATATTGTAAAACGTTTTCTGGATGTGAGGTCCTGGACACAGGAAGATTTGGCTGATATCACAGAGCTGTCGATGAAGTCCATCAACCAGATTATCAATAGAAAGCAGGGAATTTCAGTTGAGACCGCCAGGCTCTTTTCCCGGGCCTTTGAGAACAGCCCTGAATTCTGGTTGAACCTTGAAAATCAGTATCGCCTCGCCCTTTCCCGGGAGATAAAAAAAGAGCAATCCGCTGGAATCAAAGCGAAAATACGCCAATACATGCCCGTGCTGGAAATACAAAAAAATGGCTGGATCGATGTACATGAGAAAACCGCTGAAGGATATAGGGAAAGCTATCAGGAAATTTGGGATACAAATAAAAAACCTGATTTCTCTGAATATAAAGATGAAAAAAACTATTGTGCCAGGCAGAATAAAGAAGATGATGTGTACACACAGAATTACAGTATTACCTGGTATAAAATTGCTTTAAACCGTTCCAATCAGATTTCATGCTCCCCCTATGACTACAGAGGATTACAAGAAATTCAAAAAAACTACTCCCAATATACAAACTCTCCTTCAGGAATCACTCTGATTATGGAGAATCTTCATAAGATAGGAGTCAAATTCCTCTACCAGAAACATCTGTCCAAAACTTACCTCGACGGAGCCTGTTTCTACAGCGGTGAAAATCCGGTTATTGTGTATACCTGCCGTTACGACAGAGAGGATAATTTCTGGTTCACTATGGCACATGAGATAGCCCATGTACTGAATCATTTCACTGAAGAGAAAAGTCTTTATATTCTTGACAATCTGGATGAACATTCTTCTCTCGATAGAGAAAAAGAAGCCGATAAAATCGCCTCTGATATGCTCAAAATTGAGGAGATATTGAAGCTGGGACATCCTCATTCTAATTACTTTAGTGAGAGGAATCTTCTGGAGATATCTGAAAAAACCGGCATAGGTTCTGCAGTAGTTCTCGGAACTCTTCAGTACCATGGTTTTGTTGATTATCGCAGCCGTCTAAACAGATATAAATCTAAAATCAGGCAGATATTTGAGGCATAGATTTATATAAAATAAAATATTTTGTTTTAATATATGCATTTACAAGATGATTAGATAATTTTAAAAAACCTGGAACTAATTGTACTCTAACATGTATTTTTGTATCTGAGTCTTAGCCGCATCATTCAGTTTCAAATGGCATCGCGGTGTCCACCAGGCAACAGTATCAATTTCGCTTATAGGTTTGGGATCTCCTGTTGCTTCAACAACAAAAACTTTTGCATCGTTCCGAATTTTCTTATTGGGCCAAACGGGTCCAAGGTAGGCGTCAAAGTAACGGGAAGAATGGGCTATCATACCCGTTTCTTCTGCCAGTTCTCTCTTACAGGCATCCTCTCTTGTTTCATTCTTCTCCGCCTTACCTCCCGGTAAAGAGTAGTATTTCTTATGCTTTTCCAAAACGAGAAGAATCCCCTTCTCTGTTTCTACCAGTGCAACTCCTTTTCGCCGTATATAAATTGATGGATTCATATAGACCTCCCCTATCATTAAATATCGAACATCATATCTAAATGTAGAACAATTTAACGTCTAAATCAAAATCTGTTGTTCATTTATCGGATTGGACCTTAGGAAGCTGCTTGAGAAGTGCGAAACTTTTTGACGACATACAATCCCATTATTTTCCTTCAGAACTCTTCCTGAAAAACATCATTCCATCTCATATCGCGATATACAATATTTTTATATATCAATACTAATTAAACCCTGCAGATGATTCCAGGCTTCCAGGGGGCTGTTCCCTTTCACAAGGCTCAAACCCCCGTCCCGGATAATCAATTTCTTCAATAGATCAGCACCAGAGGAATTATCCTTTTTGATCTGCTTATTTAATATGTTTTCCAGTTGGGCAGCACGGAAGCCATTGAGTACCATATTTAAAGAGGACTTTAGAAAGGGATCTGGAATCTTATCCGGATTATTCTCATTCCACTCGCTCGAAGGAGCACTGAGGAGTAATTCCATTAGACTAGGACTGGATTTCTCAGGTTCAAATTTTATAATCATCTTAAACCTCCCGTAGTTCCTATTAAAACAACTATAACATACACATATGTCATATCTTGGCATGTATAAAATAATATATATGTGCCAGGAATTGACACACTTCTACTTTATAATGAAACAACTGACAGATTAAGGAGCAGCTTATCGCAGCAAAAATAACAGTCCACAGAGGTTCCAATGAAATTGGAGGTACCTGTATCCAGATCAGTACCAGCAGCACAACCATCCTCCTGGATATCGGCCTGCCCTTAAACGGCATAGAAGAGGAACCTTCAACAGTAGAGTATGACCTGCCGGATCTTCCCCAAAAGATAGATGCAGTCTTTATCAGTCACTACCACAAAGACCACTGGGGTCTGGCAGGACTTCTAAAAGAGTCCACTCCCCTCTACCTCCCGGGTAAAGCTAAGGATCTCCTGTTGATGCAGCAAAGGCTTCTAGGCAGGGATCAGAATTCATTTCTGCATACATCAAAACCATACAAACCGGGAGAAACCCTTCATATAGGAGATATCACAGTAAAGACTCACCTAGTGGATCACTCCGCCATGGATGCCTGCGCTTTTGAAATAGACGCTGATGGTGAACGTATTGTCTATACAGGAGACTTCAGGAAACACGGCCGAAAAGGAAAACTCTGGTATAAATTCATAAATGACATCGAATCACCTGTAGATAAATTGATCTGTGAAGGAACAATGCTGAGCCGCACTGATTCAAAGGTTCCCACGGAAGATGAGCTTGAAAAAAGAGCTATTGAGATCCTTAAAACACACGAAGGTGGTCTCGCTCTGGGCTGGGGATCATCTGTCAATTTTGACAGAATAACCACCTTCTACAGAGTGGCAAAGCAGACAGGGAGAGAGCTGGCTGTAGACATATTCATAGCCCATATGCTGAGTATCGCCGCCAGAGGAACAGGACTCCCCGACCCGAAGACATTTGATGACATCAGGGTCTACTATCCCCCTGCCATCAGTAATATGATTACAAAGTCCTGTGGTAGTGAAATGCTCTACCCCTACAAAAACAAAAAACTCTCCAGGGAAGAGTCAAATGCCAACCCGGGCAAGTACCTGATACTCACAAGACCTTCCTGCCGTCCCAGATGGCTGGACCAGATAACAAACTGGGAAAACAGCGTCCTCTTTTACTCCCAATGGTCGGGATACAGAAAACTAAAAAAGAACGACAATTTCCTAAGCTGGCTTTATACTAAAGGCTGCAGGGATGTAACCCTGCACACCAGCGGCCATGCCGATCCCGACACAATCCGCAGGACTATTGAGAAACTTAATCCATCTGAGGTGATTCCGGTTCATACTGAGAATCCGGGGTGGTTTAGTAACAGAGACAAATAGGAGAAGTAGATAATGGGCAAATTTCAAAGAACAGAACTAATAGATTTTGATGATATAAATGAAACAATTACTATAAAAAAACCTACTGATAATATGCAAGATGATTCTGCGGCCTTTGAGGCATGGAGTATGCTCTTAAAAGTCACCGGCGAATATAAGTCAGTTACACTTAAATTCAATTCACTTAATAATCCAACTATTTTTGAATTTAATAATCTTGATACAAATCAACAATACTATGTACGTTTCCTGTACAGGCTATTTAAATTTAAAGAAGCCATGAATTCATGGTTCAATATTCATAAAGATAATATATCTGAAGTTGATCAATTTAAAAGACTCTTTAATGATGCTAAAAAAATTAATCATATTCCAGATAGTCATTCTACTTTTAGTAAAAATCCCAAAAAAGAACATATTCTTGAAAAATCATTTCTTCACAATTTATTTGGTGATGAGATACGAGTTGAACATGGGTTAGAGGATCAAACATACTGTGATCAACTACCTGTAGGCATTTTCTGTGACAAAGTTAAAGATAAAAGTAGAATATTCAATAAGGGAGCAATTGATTTATGGTCTATCGATTCCCACAATAAATTATGTATATATGAACTGAAAGAACCTAATAATCAAGGAGCTGGGATTGTATCAGAATTATTCTTTTATGCAAATTTAATGAGTGATTTGATATCTGGAAATAATAACTGGCAATTAAATCCAAAAAAATCATCATATCGTGGATATGGAAGTCTCCAAACACTTAAAACAAAAGAGATTAATGCCTTCTTTTTAGTTAAAAATTTACATTCAAGCCTAGAAAAATTTAAAGTAGATATTTTAAAACTACTTAACTCATCAGATAAAATAAAATATGAAATATTGTACTACGATGTTTCTGAAAACTGGGAGAATGAATTAATTCACAAATTATCAGAAATATATAATTAAGATTGCAAATTAAAATCAGACCCTAAATTCTGAAAGGAAAATCAGAATACTTCGAGGTATCAATATCAAAGACTGTTCCCACCTCAGTTAAACATTCTCTGAAACAAGTAATTGTATCATCTATATAATTCTGTAGATTCCCTTCATAAGGAGGAAACAACACATTATATCCTTCAGATAAAAAATCTTTAGAATGTGCAGGAAGATGTTTTTTATCTTTAACTCCCGATAGAATTGCTCTAATACGTACAAAATCATGAAGGATAATATTCCCATGGAAATAGAATTTATACTCGTCTTTATTATTCATAATTCCAGGTAAAGAGCAGATAAAATAAAAGATCTCACTAATCAGATCTTCCATCAGCACCTTTTCATCTACTTTTATCCGACAGAACCCCTCCAGTACCTTAATATCTGCCGGGGTTCCAATATAGAGAGACTGGCTGATATTCTTTATTTTTGCCTCCCTGTAAAAGGATGCAGCCTCTGCGATATTCCTGACACAATTAATTTCTATCAAGAGATTCCCCTCATATCTAAGAGTTAATTTATTACGGATTGAGTCTGTAAAAAGATTTCTAGTATTCAGATCCTGTTTAATAAAATCTTCCATCTCAGAAACAGTTAATTCAGTCACAACAAACACATCTATATCAGAATTGGCGGTCAGTTCACCCCGAGCCATAGAACCAAATATAAACATTGTCTGGATTTTAGCACTGGAATCCAATACTGCCACAAGCTGTTCAAAATTAAGTAATAATTCCAAAGGGATTTCATCAAGTTGTTGTTCGAAATCAAGATTTCCTTTGATGGTAAACTGCTGTGTGATCTTCTCCCCCCAAAGCGAGATAAGATCACCCGTTTGAAATTCAATACCGCATCGTTTAATTGTATTTTAGAAAATCCGGATGAAAGTTGCCACCCATTCCGGTTCAAAGTTGCCAGTGATTCCGGACGAAAGTTGCCACCCATTCCGGTTTAAAGTTGCCACTTTTTAAGCAATTTCCGGAATCATTTTTTTAATGACTTCATTCAACCTCAAAAGAAGAGCACACTACTACTGAAAAACAGATTTCAGGAGATGAATGTGCCGCAGAAGAGGATTACCGTGAAGAAGTCAAAAGAAATAATTCGACTATATATTCAGTCGGATCTCAGCCGTCGTCAAATAGCATCTGCTCTTCAGA
>NZ_QQPQ01000087.1 GCF_003346715.1 Oceanispirochaeta sp. M1 | reverse complement strand
CTATTGGCGTAGAGAGCATCTTCTTTTTTTTTCTGTCAACGACAGGAACTTCATAAAGTCTTCAAATAATACTTCATCCTGTCAAGTTTGTGAATAATCCGGAAACGTCAGCTGGCGGGGAACACCAAGCACAGTAATAAATATGGAGGGCAATTATATATTTAGTAATTGTACATCACTTACGAGCATAAACCTGCCAGCTTCAGTGATACTTCTAGGTAGTTATGTATTCTATGGATGCACAAACCTGACAGCCATTTCCATGCCTGGAGTGGTAACAATTGGGTCCGAGTCTTTTCGGAATACAGGCTTCATCACTTTAGACCTGCCGGAGGGCCTGATAAGTTTGGGTGCTTCTGTTTTCAGAGACTGTGCGAATCTACAGAGTATTTCATTCCCCGATTCGTTTAATAGTATTGGTGATTGGGCCCTTTCAAATTGCAGCAGTTTAATCACACTGACACTGCCCGCAGCAATCACAGTAATACCGCCGCAATTACTTAGAGATTGTACAAGTTTGAATACAGTAAATCTCCTGGGTGCAATCTCTGATATTGGACTCGCTGCGTTTTTTCACTGCACATCCCTCAGTGATTTTTCTATTCATGGAGATCAGCCAGTGGATATGAATCCCGATTCTTCTTCTTTTATTGATCCTTTCGACGCAGCCCATAATCCTGCAAATATCAATCTACATGTACCTTCAGACTACGTGGATAACTATACAAAGAAGCCATGGAGCATAGACGAACTATTCACTATTAGTGGTTTCTAACACTATTCTATCCCGGGACATCCGTCCCAGGGATATTATTTAAAAAAAATGGCAATTGTTAATCCCGGAGGATAGGCGGATAAAGTTGAAAAAGGGTTTACAATCTTCAACAGACCCACTTCAATAGATAAAAGATTCAGGCATTCCTATGGTTGTTAAAAAACAGGAAGATAAGTCATGGAAAATCTTCCGATACTCCCAGAATTCCAATATCCCTCCAGTAAAAGAGGAGCCTTAATCCTATGGGAACATCGTAGAATCCGACATATCAATCAAACTGAATCCAGCGGAATTCTGTTCATGCCACTAAGGATATAGAGATTGTTCCCGAACTGGGCATCGGAATCATAAATCACATAGCCTATGGTGATGTTTATCGAACCGGAAACATCAGTGTTGATTATTTTCTGGATACAGTAGGTCGGATCAGCATAAAAACCTCCTACAATCTCAATGACAATATGACCGCTTACTTCCGGCCTTCCTGGATTTACTTCTTTGAGGATGAAAATACCGGTCCAGGTGGTTTTGTTAAAGGCATCAAATATAAAGCTATTGGGGCAACGACGACAATGGGAACTGTAGATTGCGATAAAACACTCAGTGGAGAAGTGACCCCTATTTCCCAGCTGTTGGGGTATGATCTGGCAGAAATAGGGCCCATGTCTTTCGTGGATTGCACAAGCATAACCAAGATAAACATTCCTGAAGGAGTCACACGAATAAGAGAATATGCCTTCTACAATTGCCCTGAATTAACCAACATTATTATTCCAAACACATTATTAGCAGTGACTGAACTAAAGACATCGGATTTCCAAAATTGTACTAACCTGTCATTTATTTCAATGCCGGGTATAGAGATAATTGGGTGCTATGCATTTGAGAATGCAGGCCTTACTACTTTAGATCTTCCCGAGGGCCTGGTATCTCTGGGAAAGAGAGCATTGTTTGGAAATTCAAGCTTAACGAGTCTTACGCTTCCTGAAAGACTTATAAGTATTGGTGATGTTGCATATAAAAATTGCAGCAGCCTTCTTTCAGTAAGAATCCCTGCGACAGTAATAAAAATACCTGACTATGTACTATCGGGTAGCACAAGTTTAAAGACTGTATTTATTATGAGTGATACTGTGAGTATTGGAAAGGAAGTATTTACAAGCTGTCCAGGTACCTGCAGAGGACCTAGATTATAATAATGCTGAGATTCCCTTGCAATGGGGATTGTTGACTTATAACACTAATACATCCCGGGATTGTATGCCCACCGGCATATATTGGTACTATAAGTATAATAATTAATAGAAATCTGCTATTATCTAAAATTGTATACAGAGGGAACGGCGTTTACAATATGTTCCTGATTCCACAATGGTGAAATACTATTAATGCAATTGATACAATCTCTTGAAAAGACACAAATAATTATATGGATAAAGAGAATCGAAAAATTTAAAGTATACATTGTAGATGATGATGAAATGCAATGCGACTATATTCATACCCTCGTTGAGGAGTGGCAGTTCAAAGCAGAATCTTTTACTACAGTCAATAATTTTATGTCCAGGGTCTCTCCCGGGGATTACGCTTGTATCATATTAGATATGAAAATGCCCGAAATGGATGGTCTGAGTCTTTATAAACAGCTTAAACAAAATGATATTTTGTTACCGGTGATATTTCTGACAGGTTTTGCAGATGTCTCAAAATGCCGGGAAGCCTTTCTGGAAGGTGCCCTGGATCTTTTTGAGAAGCCGATACTACGCATTCAGCTTCAGGAAGTAGTTCAAAATGCAAAATTGATAGTTGATGAGGGGATGCAGCATTTTTCAGAAAAAAGCAGGGTTCATCACAATCTGAAAAGACTGACAGAGAGAGCGGCAGATTCTGGATTATTTGATAATGGGATCTAAAAACAATGATATTGCCGCGAAACTGAACTTAGCACTGGTTACGGTTAAGTTTCACAGAAAAAATCTCATGAAAAAGCTGGAATTGAACAATGCTAGAGACCTTATCCTCATCAGTGAGAAGTATCTCTCTGATGAAATCATATAAATCACTGAACACGTACCTTAATGTTCTTTCAAAAAAGTAAAACAGTCTCCGGCAGCAGCGGTCTTATTCCCAGCTGCCTTAACTTCCTGTCAAACCCCTCTGCATTGCAGAGAGTATGGATGTAACGCTGCCTGTCTTTGACAAAGGAAATAATCCCCCCGTCCCTCAGCTCGCAGATCAGAACATTATCGGGAGCATTGGGGGTCCGGTACTCTCTCACAGTCAGTTCACAACCCAGCAATTCAGCCATAGTCAGAGCACTGAGACCACCGGCAAGAATATACCTTCCCGGACAGTGAGGGAGAGACTTCCAATCCCCTCTTTGCAGCATTTCATCAAATGAAAGCATAAAAATCCCTATGACTGCTGAAAGTTTGACATATCATCCCGGGAGACCTTCCCGTCTATGTCGGTTTCCAGAGTTTTGATCAGCTCAGGGATCTCTCCCACAGCTCCGAAGCGATCATCCCTGATGATGATAGCACCCAGTATTCCATCGATGGCCAGCAGCCTGTTCAGGACCGGCTCGATATCATCTTCCGTCTTTACAGAATTACAGCCAAGTGTTGCCGCGGCATCCGCCAATGATCCATCTTTTGAAAACACAGTGACAAGATCACAGTCGCCGTAACTGAGGGAATGGCCCATTCGGCCTGAAGAAGTACAGACAGCCAGGGGCATCATATCACCGGGGATCTTCAATGCCAGGTTTTCAAATTGTGAATTTTTTCCGGTATAGAGCCCAAGAATCACCTCGTCCCGGCAGTCCAGATAGAGATCGCCCCCATTCTCTACAATAGATTCTGAAGATCCCAAAGCCTTTGATGTTTCTGCAGCCAACTGTGCCATGGTTCCGGCCACTGCAGCCATGGGTCCCAGCCCTGTCAGCCGGGAGGCATACTGCATCCTCCGGACGGCATCGGGCAGAAGATCATCCGGCATATGAATATCCAGGGGGATAAGGGATGATTGAAATCCGGGATGCTCGCCGATAAAGGCTTCCAGATTCAGACGCTCGGCAATAATCCTGCTGCACACATCATCCCAGGCCTCAGTAAGGATATGAAAATGAGCATCCTTGAAATGGAATTCCCCGGGAGTTTTGCGCTTCAGACTCATGGTGTCAGCATGGTGTCAGCATGGTGTCAGCATGGTATCAGCATGGTCCTCAGAACAGGGACTTCATGGCCCCGAAGGGACAGACCTTGATGCAGCTCAGACATTCAATGCACTCCTCTGTGTTAAAAACGACTTCCATGGTATTCCTGTCCGGAATGGCCAGGGCATTGGTGGGGCAATGAGGAACACAGCTGCCGCACTGGGCACAGCGCTCTTTATCCCAGGTCACACCTTTCCGGGTTGTATCAATCTTAATATCCAGGGATTTGATAAAGGCGGTTCCCTTCTCAATATTCTCTTCCGTACCCGTAACATCCAGGACCAGATATCCCTCTTCTTCGGGAGTCACTCTGGCACGGAATATATTGATGATAAGGTCATAGTCTTTCACCAGATGATAGACGATGGGCTTTTCAGTTTCACATTCGGGAAAATAGAGCATCAGTTTTCTGGTGATTTTTTCTGTTGTTCCGCTCATGACCGAGCCTCCTTCATAGGCTTCATGCCCTGCTCTACAGGCAGAGGGGCTATGGGCTGAGTCACAAGGAATTTCCCTGACCTGATCTCTTCCTGCAGAATAGCGGCAATTTTTCGGGCCTTCCCATAGGAAGACAATCCCCCGGCTTCCACTTTCTGACCATTCAAATTGATGGTTCCGGACTTAAGCTCTTCATAGCTCACATTCCCGAGAACCTTTCCGTTCCGCTCGGGATAGTCGGTGGAATAATCGATCACCTGTGCCATGATATCCCGGTCCCGGATCGTCGTCTGAAGCAGCATTTTTTCATCTAATATGGGAATGGGGATTCCCACACCCACAGAAAGAGAAACACCGTAGCCCTTCAGGCTGACTCCCCTGATAAACTCGGGGTCCATCTTCTTCATATCTCCGGTCAGAGCCAGAGTTCCCGCACCTTCTGAGGGGACTCCCAGTAGACCTCTCTCACAAGTTGGAGAGTGCTGGGTTCCTTCGGAATACACATGCCCCTGAGCTCCGGCAAGCCAGATCCTGGTTCCCACCCCGATAGTCCTGTAAAAAGGGTCATTCAGAAGAGGAGAGAGTTGACCGGCTGAGGAGTAGCCGCAATTTTTCATATTAGGTTTTAATTGACCAAGATAGGTATAGATGGTTTTATCCGAGGCATTGATTGCCACGTTATAATTCTGATAGCAGTTTCTTGGATTCACCATCATGGCCTGGTTTAAATCATCAATTGTAAATGTTGTGCGCAGTTCCTTCCGGGGATATTCATCGGTTCCGTAGGAGAGGGCAAAAAGTTGAACCTCTTCTCCGGCCACAAGCTTCTCCATTACATGACCGCCGCCGAAACGGAAATCACCGGGATAGTCTGTGTTGGCAGGATCATTTGCCCTAAGCTGAGTAGCTCCCAGAAAAAGATCCACCGCTGCAATTCCGGCATAGGCACTGACATCATCCAGCCAGGATTCAGTGATCCGCATCTTGGGTTTGGAATGTCCGAAGTTCAGAAAACAGCCGGAGGAACACATGGGACCGAATGTGGCAGTTGTGACAACATCCACCTCTTTGGCAGCCTGCTCCAGCCCTTTCTTATCTACATAATCAATAATCTCCTCGGCGGTTAATACAACGGCCTTCCCGGAGCTGATCTTTTCATTAATCTGTTCAATGGTTTTCATGAATACAGATTACCCAAGATGACTGAGAAAATCCAGAGGAAAATGATTATTAAGGAAGCTGTGTGGCAACAAGTTCCAGGTGAGGAAAACCCGCAGCTGTTGATGGTAGAACCGTCATATCCGAAATGGAAGCCAAAGGTATAGTATATGGATTTTATTCAGCCTCTGCTTATCAGGGGCTGAATTGATATTCCCGATTCATATTGCAGTTTAGCCGTGACTTTATTGCTTGTACTGCAAAAAAGGCATACGATTATATGTATTAAAGAATAAAGAATCTTCAGGATAAAAGCCCTTTGACCCGGACCCATCGGCCCTGAGCAATTAAAACACCAAGGAAATAGGAGTTGATAATGTTCGAAGACAGACTGATCAGAAATGGAGCGACAATTTCTCCCGAAGAAAGACCTCTGTTAAAAAGCAAAAAAGTCTTCATCGCCGGCTGCGGCGGACTGGGCGGGTATATCCTGGAAATGCTCCTCCGTGTGGGAGTCGGTCAGATAACCGTAGCCGACCCGGATGTCTTTGATGAATCCAACCTGAACCGGCAGCTTCTGAGCCGGGAAGATCTCCTGGGAGTCTCCAAGTCTCAGTCGGCCGCCGAGAGAGCCGCCCTGGTCAACAGCGAAGTGAAGTTGATTGCCCATCAGGAACGAGTCACAGCCGAGAATGCGACAACCCTCTGCAGAGATGCGGATATCATTATGGATGCCCTGGACTCTCCGGGGGCTAGAATTATCCTTGAAGACGCAGCTGAAAAGCTGGGGATACCCATGATCCACGGTGCCATAGCCGGCTGGTATGGCCAGGTAAGTGCAGTCTTCCCGGGTGATAATACGATGAAAACGCTCTATGGTTCCAATACGGAAGCCGGGATGGAAGTGGAACTGGGTAATCCCTCCTTTACCCCCGCCATTATTGCGGGGATACAGGTGAGTGAAGCGGTCAAGGTTCTATTGAATAAGGATGGAGTTCTAAGACATAAGCTTTTGTATATAGACCTCTTGAATCAGAGCTATACCACTCTGGAGATCTAAAACAGAAAACTAACTAAACTTCATAATTAACTGTGATAATATTGAGAATTTTAATCGCTTACAAGACAGTTCAGTTCTAATAAACTTTCAAGTATTTATATAGGATTTAAATTGGCAGATACAATTTCATCATTTAATGAGATGACATAACTGTAGTAATTAAACTGGAAAAAGGTGAGATTAGATTTTACTCTGATGTCAAAATCTTAATTTTCCTTAAAAGGGGCTGTTGCAAAAGTCTAATAGACTAAAGCAGCAGCCCTTTTTAATTATGTATATATTGAATAGAACCTGACCTACTACAAAAAGGGACCGCAAAGCGGTCCCAACGTGCTACTATTTGTTTAAC
>NZ_QQPQ01000086.1 GCF_003346715.1 Oceanispirochaeta sp. M1 | reverse complement strand
CTTTTCCGTATCGGCTGCTCGATGAGGGCGAAAGATTCAGAACTGGATGAAATCTATAACGCTCTAATTGCAATCAATGAAAGCAGCTGTGATCCTCCTCTTGAAAAGCCAGAAGTTGAAAGAGCTGCATACGGGGCCTGTTCATATAAAAAAGGACCTAATGGGGAATACACAGCAACAATCTTCAAAAAAGCTGAAAATGTTGATCTGGTAATCCGTGGAAACATCTTTGAATATTTCAGAGCTCATGAAGATAAAACATACTTTTTCAATTACACAATGCTGTATATGGCTCTTGTTCAGATAACATCATTGAACAATGGCGAGAAAATATACAATTACACCAACTTCATAAATAAGAACTATCAGCTATCCCCGAAGTTTATACCGAAGGGAATCAGATACTTTGAAAACCTGGGAATCCTGAAGGTAACAGAACGAGATTCAGACGGAACATATAAGCATAGAGATATTGAATTCATGCCTAACCGGTTCAATGGTGGCAAGAAATGAAAAATACAAAGCTTATGGAAAAGACTTTGAATGATTCTATTACTAATTTGCTCCGATCTGTCCGGAAAGACCAGTTACATTTAGCCTATCCCTGCATCTATGAAGCGCTAATTAAAAAAAACTTAATAAAAGAGCCGAAAAAAGCCCAGAAATAGCCATAAAAAGGTTGTTTTTGGTTGATCAGAGAATGGTGTAAGTATATTCTATAATAAGAAATGCTTAACATATGTATAGTTTAAGGGGCTATGTTATGAGATATAAAGCCAGAATAAAGGGATTAGAGATAAAAGCCAGTCATTCTATTGGTATTGATCCAATGGTCTATGAAGCCCTGGACCTCCTGTACTCAAATATCCCAAAAAATAGAACAGAAGAAGATATCCAGAGGGTAGAAGACTGGATGAATAATAGCCCTGAGATGGCTGTATGCTCTCCTGAATATGAAAGTTTAAAGAAAGCATACGGGATGGTGTGAAATGGCATTAAATACACTTCCTGCCACAAGAAAGGCAATGGCAAAGCTCAAAAAAGAATATGAAGAGTCAGGAGAGAAGGATCATACCCAGTTCAGGAACCTGATTTACTTCTATGCCACATTCCTAAACTACTGGAAGCTTGAAAAGGATTTGGAAATAGAAAAGCGCCTGGATGAATTAGAAGAAAGGTTAGAAAAATGAATCAGAGGTTAAAGAGGATTGAAAAACAAATCACTGATAAATATCAGAATCACAGTGGATTCAAGATGGTTGATCCACCCGATCCAGACAGAAAAATAGAGGCGTTCCATGCAGTTACCAGGGAAGAAGCTGCACAGATGAACCCAGACCAGTTCATATTTGTGAAGCCGTGAAATGAAAGAAAAGTAATGTTTCCCAAGATTTGGAGGAATTATGACAATTGAAGAAATTAAGAAATTACATTCAGAAGATGAAGAATTAAAAAAATACATTGATGCAGAAGCAGACAGAAGAGTTAACCAGGCACACGAGACCTGGGAAAAGAAACTTCCTGCTGAGGCTGAAAAAATAGCAAATATGATTATGGAAAGAAGAGATAAAGAATCTGCTTTTCAAGATCAGATAAAAAGTATGTTCATCGATTCAAAGATCCCAGTTGATCTGGGCTTTGATCTTTTGGGAGAAGTTGGGGCCGATATTCCTGCGGAAGAATTGGAATCAAAGATTCAAAAGATTGAAGAACGGTATAACAAAATCACTGAGAAGGTGCTCAAAGAGAAGTTTGGTGGAAATCGTCAACCCAGAAGGAATATCAGCACTTTAGAGGCATTAAAGCCCCTAGCTGATGCCAGTAGTAAAGAAATACTCGATAACCTGGATCAGTACCAGGAAAGGAAATAATAATGGCAATTACAACATTAAATCAGGAATTATGGTCAACTCTTTTGTTGAAAGGAACCCAGGAACAGCTTTGTTTTCAGGAAGTAGTCAAGGATATTGGAAAGGTAAACGGTAAACAGGTTCATTTCTCTAATATTGGAGCTGTAACAGTTTCGGACTACACCAAAGACACAGATATAAGCAATCAGACATTAACCGACTCTGGAATTGATCTGGATCTGAATCAGCAGAAATATTTTTCAGTCAATGTGGATGATGTGGATGATGCACAGACTGATTCCAATATTATGGCTGAAATCATCAGGAAAGGAACACACGGTCTTAAGAGTTCGATTGATAGTTATATCGCCTCCCTTCATGCAGGAGCCGGTATAACAACAGGACTGGGAAGTAGTACCACTCCTATTGAAATCAATTCAGCCAATGTTCTTACATACCTGAGAACCATTTCCAGAAAACTGGATGAAGCTAATGCAGATCCTTCCACAAGATGGGTGGTAATCCCTCCTTTCATGAAAGAAGACCTGTTAATCGCTCTTCCTGCCCTGGATACAGCAAACAGTGAAATACTGGCGACTGGATATATTGGATCCCTGTATGGGTTGAAGATTTACAATTCAAACAATGTGGTCAATACAACCAATGCCAAATATAAAGTTATGGCAGGGGATAAAGATGCTTTCCGCTTTGGAATGAACATCGAAAAAATGGAAGGATTGAGAAATAACGCTCAGTTCGGTGATATTGTCCGTGCCTTGATGGTATATGGCTGTAAAGTCACCCAGGCCAGTACATTGGCCCTTCTGACTGCAAATGAGGCAGCAGAGGCATAATTTTTACCTATACCAGTTTGAAAGCATCTGGGATATATAAAACTTTCACTGTGCTGCTACATGCACAAATGTTGCCCTCTTTCCTTTCGTTGATTGGAGAGAGGGTTTTTTATGTAAGAAAAGAAGCCTTTCCATATATTATTAGAATCTAAATATAGACAACTCTTTTAAGGAATGTCCTAAAACATTATTTTTAGGACATTTTCATTAAGAAGTCATTAAGAAATAAAACTGGATAGGTAAATAAGACTAAATCCCATTAAGAAATCATTAAGAAATGAAATATTGTCACCACCAGCCCCTCAAGCTGGCGTTTACTCCTCTCTCCAATATCCTTCCGGTGGCACATCATGTAAATAATACTGGGCTGTAATATCAACAGAAGAGTGACCCAACAATTTAGACAGTGTATGAATCGGCATTCCCTTCTCAATTTGGGTTGTTGCAAAGTAGTGCCTGAATACATGAGCTGTCACTGTCCTGCCTATTTTCTTTTCACTGTATCTTCTGATCAATTGAGTAAGATATACAGGATCATAGGGCTTGTTGCTTCTGGTATTCTCAAATAACCATGTTTTACCCTGGAATACTTCGGCAGCTCTCTCCCATACCTTCCGGTCACAGATAATATCTCTTTCTGAATTCCCTTTACCAACAACAGAGAAAGAAACACTTTCATCACTCATGTAAGCCCCTCTGAGTCGTATGGATAGAGCTTCTGATATTCTGATGCCAGTATTGAATAGAAACCTTGCCAGAGCCTCTATACGGCTATCTGTGCAATCTTCCAGTAATATCCTGTATTCCTCATGTGTAATGATCTTCTGATCCTTTACAGGCTGTTTTTTCTTAACAGGACATTTGATATCAGAATCAATATCTTTCAGCATAGTTTCAAGCTGCAACTTGAGTTGTGGGTTAAATGCCCCTCCGTTGGTTTTCTTTATCTCAGTACGGATAAATTGTTTAACAGCTGTCCTATCAATACGGACAGAAGAGGCAGAGCGTTGATTGTTCTTAAATGCACTGTTCAGAGCCTCAAAATAGCCCCTCAGCGTCTTTTCTATATCCTCATTGTCAGTGAGCGCCAGATAATCATTGAACGGCCTCAGATGCTTATATGAATAGCTCTTCCAAGACCATACTTTCATGGCCTCTTCAATGCTTTTTTTATCTTCAACTCTAATTAGTGTAGTGTTCATAAAAACCCCTTTTCAATGGAAACCCGACTTATCTTACAATTGATTTATACATACAACATACACACGTAGAATAGAGTTGTCAAGGATTAAACGGGATTATCAGTTGATTTAATACATATAATAGATGTATAATGTGTGTATGATATGAGAATGGAGGGTTTATTTGAAATCAATTGCATTTGCTGTCCAGAAAGGCGGTACAGGAAAAACAACAACCGCAGTTAATGTTGCTCATGGTTTAGCATTGAAGGGAAAGAAAACAGCGTTAATAGATTGTGATCCCCAGGGGAATGCGACAAATAATTATTTTACTGAATTGCCTATGAATGAATTGGCTGATGTTCTATCAGGTAAAGTATCTCCTGTCGAAGCATTTACAGAGATTAGAGAGAATCTATTCATGATTCCGACATTCGCCATTGATGGCGGTTTAAGGCTATGGGGAGAAACCCAGGCAACAAAAGAACCTTATATCTTTGATGATCTAAAAGGGGAGCTGGCAACCCTTGGATTTGATTATGTGATATACGACCTATCCCCTGCATTTGGGAGCCTGGAAAGAGCTGTAATGATTGGAGCCGATGAAGTTATTACCCCGATCCTGCCGGAGCCTTTCTCTGTTGATGGTGTTGAAATATTCGCCTCAGAGCTTACAAAGCTTAGAAAGCAGATGAGATCAAAGATAGGATTTAACAGGGTTGTTGTTAATAATGTAAATATGTCTCTTGGAATCCATAAAGAGAACCTGGAAGCCATAAAGGCCGCTGTCGGCGATAGAATGACTGTAATGGTAGTTCCACAGGATACAAGCCTAAAGAACGCCCAGGGTGTCAATAAATCGATATATGAGTACATGAGGAAGGGAGACAAGGAAGCAGGGCAGTCCCGCTCTGTAGAAGCCTATAACAGCATTGTGGAGGTGCTTTTATGCCAATAGCAAAGAATACAGATCAGTCAGATAGAACCATGGATAAGTTTAAGGGAATCGCTGATGCCGCAGAGAAAAACAACAGGGCCAATGAGAAGCCAGGGAAAAAGAAAACCAGAAGGAATATCTTCATATTTGATAATCACTGGAGCATCCTGCAAAGCATGTCAGAAGAGGAAGGGGTTACGGCCTCGGATCTTGTCAGAAGAGCAATCAAAGAGTTTATAGAGAAGTCATAGGGGTTGATATGGAAGATAAAGAGTTTGCTGTCGATCTGAAAAGGGAAGATTACAAGAAAGGATATCTCTCTGGATTTAACTATGAGAGGTTCCATACACCACCGAATACAGACGGACTGTCCTTCTCTTCTGGATATATTGAGGGGAAAGCAGACAGGGGAAAAGGAAAAGAATCTAAGTATTCAGAGAAAACCTGAAAACCTTTGAAGTATCAAGCTAATAAGAGACGTAACGAAGATATAAAAACAAAGGAGGCCACTATATGGCTGTATCAAAAGAGGGAACAATTGAATACTTGGAAAGCAGGATCAAGAGCAATGATGAACTTATCAAACATCATGAGGATCGGTTAAAAAGAAACCCAGAAGATCAGGAATCTATTGAAACCATTAAATCCCTGGAAGATGCAAACGAGAAGTTTAGAGAAGATATTGCCGCTTTCCATTCTGTTAAATAAGTTCACTTTCCTTATATTTGGCCTTTCTGAGTATTTCAGGAGGGCTTTTTTTATTGCCATTTCTATAAACCTATTTTAACGATACTAGAATTGCTCTAAGTGTATTTTACATCCATTCGGCAGTCACAGCATAATGGAGTCATGGCATACCCTATAACAACTAATAGAGGGTCTTATTCAGAAGATATATCAGAGGTATTTTATTTGGCCTTGTAAAAACTGTCTTCGATGTAGTACAATGAAGATAGTTCCGGAGGTTTATTCAATGCTAGTTAATAAATTTAATTTACGGTTGCGTGATGAGACAGTTAAAAAATTAGATCTTCTCGCGGAGACTTGTTCCGATGTTTCTGGGAAAAATGTCAGTATGGCTATTCTAGTAAGAAAGGCCATTTATGACATGCTTTTAAATTATCAGAAGGGTTATGGAGATCCCAAAGATACGTTTAGGTATGACTTAGAACATTTTGCTTATGATTATGTTCGATCCCTGGATACAATGTTTATTCGAAATTATACAGATGCAGAATCCTATGTATCGACTGAGGCAGCAATGGCAGCTTTGAATGATGAAATAAAACTTAAAGAACATCTTTCCTTGGGATTTGGAGAAGATTACAAAGAAGAATAAAAAAAAAGACTTTCTAATAAGTGCGACAACACTTACTGAAAGCCTTTCTTATGGATATCGCCGAGGCAATACCTCCCTGATAAGAAGTATTATCGGTGATTTTCTCCTATTCGTCAATTATGTGAGGGGAACAGATTGCCCGATATTATATCGAAATACATTGATTATGGCTTTCAGCTAATCTCTTTGGATGGAAAGATACCAACTAAATCAGATTGGCCAAATAATGGAACCAGAGATATTAAAACAATATCGGGATGGCTAGAAGAGGGATTTAATATAGGAATCCTGACTGGTTTATCCTCTGGGGTTATTGTCCTTGATATTGATGGGGATCTGGGCCGTCAGTCGCTTTATTCTTTAAACAAATCAATAAAAACATTTACTGTCTCTACAGGAAAAGGAACTCATTATTATTTTAAGGCGAATAAGTCTTTTAAAAACAGAGTTGGTATTTTACCTGGTATTGATATTAGAGCGGATGGTGGCCAGGTTGTTGCATCTCCCAGTATTCACCCAGAGACAGGGACAGCATATAAGATCCTGAATGATATGATTCCCGCTGATCTTCCTGAATGGCTTATTCAGTTAATGACCAATAAAAAAGAAGAATTAAAGCCTAGAAAAATCCTAGAAAAAAAGGATAAGCAGACTTTCCTTACACCAAAACATGAAGACGGAATGATTCCCCGGGGACAGAGGTATAACACTCTTTTCCGTATCGGCTGCTCGATGAGGGCGAAAGATTCAGAACTGGATGAAATCTATAACGCTCTAATTGCAATCAATGAAAGCAGCTGTGATCCTCCTCTTGAAAAGCCAGAAGTTGAAAGAGCTG